>JASHSR010000474.1 GCA_030038645.1 Gammaproteobacteria bacterium | reverse complement strand
AAGCTCGGCACGCGCATGGGCCACGCGAGCGCGAGCGCCACGCACAAAGCCGCCGCCACGACGGCGGCGCCGGCACTGGCGATCAGCAGACGGCGCTCGCGCGGTCCGGACATCACGGTGCGGCGCTCGCCGGCAAGACGGTCACCGCCGCATTCGGCAGCTCGCCCAGCATCTCGGGCGCGTACATCGCCTCGACGCGCGTCGCGGGCAGCTCGAACGTCCCCGGATTGTTGAAGCGCACCGTGTAATCGACCGACCAGCGTCCCTTGGGAACGAATCGATAGTACGCCCGATAGCCGTCGAACCGCCGCTCCTCGAAGGCGGGCCATGCCCAGCCGGTCCGCCGATTGTCCCGCTGCAGCAGAGCCGACTCGCCGCCGAGTCCGCTGCCGAGCACCGTCGCGCCGGCCGGAATGGGATCATCGACGACGACCCAGCTCATGTCCGATTGCGCCTCGAGCTCGAGATGAACGCGCGCCACGTCCCCGCGCGTCCACACACCCGGGCGACGCTGCTCGACCGCCGTGACCGTGCGAGTGATCTTGAAGCCGGTCGAGAGCGGCTGCTCGAGTGGGAGCGCCGCCGTGGCGCGCACCATCACCCATGGCGCGCCGCTGCCTGCGTGCGCGATCTGCAGTGTGCGCTGGCCGGCCTGCCACGGCAGGCTCACGGTCGCGGCATCCTGCGGCTGCGGCCACGGCACGCTCCGCTCCTCTCCGGCGTACCGGACCGTGGTGTGGCCGCTCACCGCCTGGGACTCGAAGGCCGCCGAGAACTTCTCCATCGCGAGCACGCCCCAGGCATTCGCCACCGTCGTGCTCCAGTGGCCGAATTGCTGGCGGCCGAGCGTGCCCCGCACGAGCCGGGGAATATCGTCCCGCCACTGCGGGCGGTCGAGCACGGCGAGCAGCATGCGATTGGCGTTCGAGTCCCCGGAGATCATCAGCCACCACAGCGCATCGGTGCGCTCGGTCGAGAAGCCGAGCGTCGTGCCCTGGAAGTTGAGCCGTGCGCGCAGGATGGCGAAGGCCTGCCGCAGCTTCTCGTCCGCCTGCGCAATGCCTGGCGTGCGCTCGAGGATCCCGATCCAATCGAGCACCGCCGAGGTCGGCAGCAGGTTTGGGTCGACGGCGATGCTGTCGAGCATGTCCGCGCGGGCGGCGCCGTAACGCGACAAGGCCTCGATCGCCTGCAGCTTGCGGATGGTGAGGTCGGCGGTGGGCAGCGCGGAGTCGCGAACGATCCGACCCTCGACGAACCCGGTGAGCGCGCGCAGCAGCCGGCGTTGATCGCTTGCGATCAGGGGCCAGCCCGCCTCGTTCGCGATCGCGAGGATGTAAGCCGTGAGCCCGTCGTCTCCCTCGAGCCCATCGGTCGCGAAGTATTTGAGCAGCCCGTCCTCGTCCATGTACGCCGGCAGGCGCCGCATCAGCGCGTCCCACTCGGCGCGCGAGCGCAATGCCACCGCGCGCGAGGCGAGCTGCTCGAGGCACGTGTAGGGATACAGGCTCATGTACTCCCGCACGCCATCGAGGCTCTCTGCGAGCTTCCCCTCGAGCGTGATCTCGAGTCCGCCGCGCCCCTCGAGCGCTCCGCGCGGCCGCTGCGTGGGCACCGCAAGCGGCGCCGTCAGTTGAGCGATCGTCGCTTGATAGGTTCGGACGGGATACGCCGGGATGACTTGCTCGCTCACCTCGAGGTGGTCGTGAGCCGTACCCTGGGTGTCGCTTGCGGTGATGTCCCAGTCGAGGCGGCTCACACCGGCCGGCGCGGTCACCCGCCAGGCGAGGTCGCGAGCGCCCCCGCCGGGAATCTCCGCCTCCTGCTCGGCTGCGTGTCCCGCGAGCGCCGCGCTCGCCGCGCGCACGCGCGCGACGATGATGTGATCCGTCGTGTTGCGGACCGTGAACGTCGCGGCGTAACGGTCCCCTTCGCGAACGAGCGGGGGCAAGCCCGAGAGCAGGATGAGGTCCTGCGTGGTGCGAACGGTCGCCTCGCCGGTGCCGAACCGCTGCGCACCGCTCTCGGCGACCGCCACGATCCGGAAGGACGAGAGCGAGTCGTTGAGCGGAATCGAGACGCTCGCATCGCCGTGCGCATCGAGCGGAACGCGCGGCTGCCAGAAGAGCAGGCTGTCGAAGATCTCGCGCGCTCGGTCGACCTCCCGCCCGCCGCCCCCGCCCTGCGGCACCGCCTTGCGCCCGTAGTGCCGCTTCCCGACCACTTGCATCTGCGCGGTGGAGGTCCAGACCTCGAGCCCCCGCTCGCCCATCATCGCCCGAAGCAGATCCCAGCTCGAGTTCGGGGAGAGGTCGGTCAACGCCTCATCGACGGCGGCTACCGCGACTTCGGCGCCGCTCGGCAGAGCCGTGCCGTCCGCCGGCGCGACGTGGATTCTCACGTTGACCGTGTCGCGCACTTTGTAGATCGAGCGCTCCGGCTGCACTCGCACATCGAGACGGTGGGGGCGCCAGCCGACACGAACCTGCGCGATGCCCAGGCGGTACGCCGGCTTCGTGAGATCCACCAGGGCCGTGACTTCCTCGCTCGGCGCCAATCTCGATCTGCCCTCCGCGTGGGCGACACGGCCTCGCACCGCGAGCACCGAGACGAACACGTTCGGCGCATACGCCGGCAGAATCGGCACGCTCACGATCGGCGCGTTGCCGCTGAGCTTCGTCACGAAGCGGCTCAACACCCCTTCGCGCTCGACGGTCACCAAAGCGGTGGCGGAGCGGAAGGGCATCCGTACCTGAAAGCGCGCCGTCTCGCCGGCCTCGTACTCCTTCCTCTCCGGCAGCACGTCCATCCGATCCCCGCTCGTGCCGCCGAACCACCAGGCGTCCCCGCTCACGACCCACATCGAGGTCGTGGCGCCGACCGTCGCGCCCTGCGGATCGCGCGTCTCGGCGCGCACGATGATCTGGCCCGAAGCACCCGGCGCCACGTCGCACGCGAGCAAGCCCTGCGCGTCGGTGATCCCGCTGCAGCTCGGCGCGAGCTTGCGGATCTCGCGCGTCGTCTCGTAGGAATAGAAACCCCCGATCAGCCGCTTGCGGTACGAGTAAGCGCTCGAGCGATAGAGCGAAACCGCGATCCGCTGCCCCGGCCGCGGCTTGCCGTCGAGGTCGAGCGCCACGACGCGGAAGCGCAGATGATCGGGACTCGCCACCCACCCCTCGCGCCGGATGCCGAGACTGAGCGATGCGGGCACCAGGCGAACGTAGCCCGTCGTGGTGAGCGTCTCGCCGTTGGCGTCGCTGTAATCGAGCTCGGCGGTCAGCCGGGAGGGACCGTTGAGCGGCGGCAGGCGGCTCACGGTCACGCGCGCCGAGCCGGAGCCGTCCAGCACGAGCGGAAAGGTTTGCGTGCGCGTCGTCTCCTGCTCGCTCTGCGACTCGAAGTCGAAGTCCGCCGGACCGATCCCCGCCGTCGTGATGCCCTCGCGGACGGGCGCGCCGCCGAACTGGTAGTCGGGGTAATCGGGGAAACGCAGCGGCTCGGGCTCGACCAAGGTCCGCACCTCGACCGGCAGTCCCGCGGCGCCGCCGCCCGCGAGATAGGCGACGTGCACGTCCAGATCGACCTGCCGCGGAGCGACCTGCGGCCGAGCCGGACCCGTGATGCTCGCGCGCATGGAGGGCAGGCGGAACTGCTCGACTTTGAACTCGGCGCTCGGCCGGCCGTCGATTGCGACGCTATAGTCGCCGAGCTTGGCCTCGCTCGGTATCTTCCACGCGGTGGTTGCAACGCCGTTCGCGTCGAACATCGCCGTGAGCGTGTAGCGCTCATCGCCGCCCGCATGAGCGATCGTGATCCGATGAGGGCCGGCCGCGCCGGACGGCACGGCAAGTCCGGCCGAGACGTGCCGCCGCAGGAAATGCTTCATCGACACCGTCTCTCCCGCCCGGAACAGCGAGCGATCGAGCACCGTGTGATAGATGTCGGCCGTGAAGTTGTTGCCGACGGGCAAGCCGAACTGATAGGGCGCGATTCCCCGGTCCCAGGTCGACTCGGTGAAGCTGAAATCATCGCCCGTCTTGGCGACGACCATCAGGGGACCCCGCCAGGGGCACCCGCCGAACCCCGTCGGCTCGCCGAGCGACCGATCGACGCTCGCCACGCCGTCGGGGCCGGTGCGGCCCTGCCACAGCACCTGGCCCGTGCAGGAATCGCTGACGGACACATCGGCGTTCGCGACGGGCACGCCCCGGCTCAGCCGGGTGACCCAGACGAGCGAGCTCTCGCGTCCCCACTCGAAGTGCACCGCGAGATCGGTGACCAGCGCGGCGGTCGAGACGTAGCGCGTCTCATTCTGTCCGGTCAGGGCCATGCCGAGCGCGCGGCTCTGCAGCTCGACGACGTAGAAGCCCGGCTTCTCGAGCGGGATGCCCACCACCTGCTCGGGCTTGCCTCCGGCGGGCTGGGTGACGGTGAACGCGACCGTCGAGTCCGAATCGTCAAACACGGAGCGAAGGCCGGTCGTGTCGCGCCACACGCGCCGCGGACGGCCGTTGGCGGCCTCCCGCTCCTGTTCGGCGAGGCTCGGCTTCAACTGCTCGAGCGTTGCGTCCGCGAGCTCCCAGTGGCCGCTACGGCGGCCCGCCGTCTGCACGCGAGCGAGCCACGTCGCAATGGTCTTCGGATCGGCGTCCACCCGCAGGAGCTTGGCCGGCAGGCTCGCTCGGCGCGCGGAAAGCGCCGGCTCGACGTTGCGCAAGGTGACCGGCAGGACGCCCCCCTCCCGAGCCTCGAGGATGCCGAAGTCGCCGGAGAATTTAACGAGCGGCGGGGCGGTATCGGTGTGCACCTCGAGCGGAAAGCGCGAGGCGTTCTCGAGCGTTCGTCCCGCATCGTCCACCAGATCCTTCGGGAGCAGGACCGTCACCGTCGAGGACTCCGGGAACGGCGCCGTGAACGTGACGCCGCCCACCGTCGGCACCTGGGCCATCTGGCGCACGGTCGGCGCGAGCACGCGGCCGTCGGCGGTCCTCAACCGAATGGCGAGCGCCAGCGCGCGCGGAACCGGCGCGCTGAAATTCACGTTGATCGGCGCAATGGGCAGGCAGCCGGCTCGCGGATTGGTCCGCGTGCACTCCACCTGCGCGGTGAACGCCGGGCGCACGCGGAACGCGAGCTGCTGGTCCGCCTGGGTCGCGATTCCGGACTCCGTGGCGATGCCCGCGCCCCAGTGGAGCAGCACACGGGTTGCCGGAGGCAGCCGCCGCCGGCATCGCAGCACCGTGATCAGATCGTCGCGCCGCTCCATCGAGCGGTTGCGGGCGCGAAGGTAGGAGACGGCGCCGCTCTTCCAGAGCAGCCGCAGATAGTCGTAGCCGAGCGCCTGGCGCTCATCCAGTATCGCCTGCCGCGCCTTGCCGGTGAGAACCTCGACGGGGACGCGCTCGACGACTCCGTCGATTGCGCAGTACGCGTTCGCCTCGATCGACGCCTGCGTCGCCGGCGCATCGAGCCGCAGCAGGAAAACTTGGTTCTCGTCGAGCTCGATCCAGCCATCGCGCGGCAGCGACGCCACGATGGCGGGGCCTCCGGTCTCGAAGGTGAAATCCCGCTGCCCGGTGACGAGAGTGCCGGCCAGCGCTCTCAGCCCGTCCTTCAGCGAGAAGCGACAACGGACGCCCGCTTCCAGATCGTCGTCGAAGTCGTAGACCCAGTCGCGCGTATCGGCCCAGCGGCCCTTGCCCTGAGCGGCCGGACGCCCCGCGCCCGGCCCGCTGCAGCTCACCGCGAACGGATCCGCGAGCCGCGGATCTCCGAGGGCGACCATCGGCGAGGTGAAGCGCGCCGTCACCTGCCGAACGCGTCTGACATAGCCCTCAGGGGAGAACGCCTCCACCTGTGCCACCGCGGCGACCGGCGAAGGCCGATCCGCCGACACCCCGGCGACCGGCAAGAGGCACGCGAGCGCCACGAGCGTACGCATCGGAAAGCATTGCATCCGACTCCCCCCTGTGCTTTTTGGCTGCGCCGGCGTCATCGCCGGCGGCAGCTGCGGCGCATGCCGCGCCGGCGCAACATTATGCGCCAGGGGCTCTCCTAAGGGCTTGCCGGCCCGAGCTCCATCGCGCCGCGGCATCCGCGCAAGCTCATTGACCCCGTGAGTGCAGCTCCGCGATCAGGGCGGACAGGCGCTCGAGCAGGTGCGGCATCGGCCCCTCTGCGCTCAAGAGCGGAGCGAGGGCCGGGTCGCCGAGCACGCTCTCGATCGGGCGAGCGGCGCCGTTCACGTAGACCGTGCGGCTCACGAGGCGCACGCCGTGGCTGTAGTCCGCATAGCGAGCGCCGTGCACCATGCTCAGCGGCTGGATCGGACGGCCCGGTGCGCGATGCCATCCATAGATGGCGACGCGGCCGGGAAGCTCCCACAACCGCTCGGTGAGCACGAGATCCTTCTTGTCCCCGCTCGTGAGGGCTCCGAGCGGCGCCGGCCAGACTTCGCGCTGCAGATCGATCAGCTCGGTGTGATAGACGACATAGGGCGTGCTCCGCATCTCGTCGCCCGGCGTCAGGGGTTGCGGATGGAGCTTCACCGCGCTCGCCGCGTAGATGGCGTCGACCAGCCGCGGAGTCGGCAGCACGAACCCGAAGCGGCCGGCGACCTCGAGTGCGGCTCCGAGTCCCATCGGCACGAACACGAAATCCGCATTCGAGCCGAGCGCGAGATAATCGGGAAGCACGCACACCGTGACGGACACGCGGCGGCCGCCGGTCGCGTGCCACAGCGTCACGGGCACCACGTGTCGCAGGAAATCCGGGAGATTGCCCGAGAGCAGCTGCGCCACCTCGAGCCGATCGCGGGTGAGTCCGGAGAGGCGCCACGCACGCCGGCCGAAATCGCTGCCCGTCGGCGCATCGGCGGGGCGCGCCGGAATTCCCGCGAGCAAGCGTGCGTCGCAAGCGCTCGACATTTGTTGCGACCTTGCAAGGCCCGCCCGGCAGGCGAGCAGCGCGAGCGCCAAGGTGATCGAGACCCGCAGCGCGAGCCGCGCGGAAGGGGCGGGAACGTCCATGCTCGCGCCATCGTTATCCGGGCCGTCGCTGATTGCAAGCTTCCGCTCGAGCCATCTGCCCGCGCCGCGGCAGGCTTGCGACCCGGTCGGTACTTTTGCGTACTGACGCGGCCGAGGATCGGCTCCTAGGCTAGCGTATGAGTGAGTCTCCCGCGACGCGGGAAATCATCGCCTACCTGAGCGATCCGCGCCATTACCGCGGACATCCACGGAGCGTGCAAGTCGTCGAGACTCACTTCGCGTGGGTGTTCCTCGCCGGTACGCAGGTGTACAAGCTCAAGAAGGCCACTCGCCAGACGTCCATGGATTACAGGACGCTCGCAGCCCGGGAGCAGGGCTGCCGCAACGAGTTGAGGCTCAACCGCCGTCTGGCGCCGGACGTCTATCGCGGCGTTGTACCAATCGGTCGGACGCGCGGGGGATGCGTGACACTCGACCGCGCGCCCGCCGTCCTCGATTGGCTCGTCGAGATGCGCAGGCTCCCGGCCGAGAGAATGCTCGATCGCGCCATTTGCGAGCGGCGGCTGAAGCGGTCCGACCTCCACCGGATCGTGCAGCGGATTGTCCGCTTCTTCCGGAGCGCGCCGCCTCGGCCGATGGGCGGCCGCTCCTACCTCGCCCGGCTGCGCGGCCAGATCCTCGAGAACGGGCGGGATCTCGCCGCGCGCGATCTCGGCCTGAGCCGGCGCAGCGTCGAGTGCGTCACTCGCTCGCAACTCGAGTTCGTGGCGGCGGACGCGCCGGCGCTCGCCAGCCGCGGTGCCCGGCTCATCGACGGCCACGGCGACCTCCGGCCCGAGCACGTGTATCTCGGAACGCGCCGGAGCGAGGCCTGCGTGATCGACTGCCTCGAGTTCGAGCCGGACCTGCGCCGACTCGATCCGGCGGAGGAGGTCGCATTCCTCGCGCTCGAGTGCGAGCGGCTCGGCGCGCGGGAGCTCGCTCGAGTCCTCATCGAGCGTTATCGCGCCGCCGCCGCGGATCTCGTCGGCGATGCGCTCATTCATTTCTATATGAGCCGGCGGGCCGCGACGCGCGCGAAGATCGCGGCCTGGCATCTTCGCGACGAGGAGTTTGCCGGCGAGCGCCGCCAGTGGAAGGCCCGCGCCCGCTCGTATCTCTCGGATGCCCTCGACCACATTCGCTCGGCCCACCGGGCGCTCGCCGCGGCCGCGGCATCGCCGCCGGCCGAGCGGTCCGACTCCTCGATGCGCCTGCGGGCCGCCCCTCGGGAATACGCGCAGCTCCCGAGATCCGGATCATCTGGACGCCCACTGTTCTGCGCCGATCCGATCATATGAAGCCACACGCTCGCGCTGCGATGGCGCTGTTGTTCGCGTGCCTCGCTGCGCCGCGCGCGCAGCCCGCGTCCACGGCGTCGGCGCAGCCGCCGGGCGTTCCGGCAGCGCTGTGGGCGCAGTACGAGGCCGAGGCGCCGAAGACGATCCTGCAGCTGCAGCCGTTCCGCACCGAGGCGCGCGCGGAAGTGAGGCAGGCGGGCGGAGCGGTTGGAGCCGTCACCCTCACGAACCTCAATCCAAACATCGACGCGTGGTTCCTGCTGACGTTCGAGTGGCACGGACGACCGGATCGGCCGGCTTATCACCTGGAGAATCCGGATCCGCTCCGCCAGCATCCGCAGCTCTCGCTCGAGCGCCCGGACGGCGTCGGCATCACGGGGCTTGCTGGACGCGAGGCCTGCGTGCTCTGGCAGGGCGGAGCTCAAAGCGCGCTCGAGCGGGCCGCACACTCCGGGCTTCCCTACGCCCCGCTCTGCGGCGGGCGGCTGTATCTTCGCAATCCGGTCGCCGGCCATCGCACTTCCGTGGAGGAAGTGACCGAGTTCCTGCGCGACCACGTCTACGGCGGCGAGGAGATCATCTCCTTCGTCAAGGCCGAGATCTACCGCGACCGCTTTCTCGAGCACGGCGCCTCGAGCTCCGGCGCCTGCGGCACGCCCGCATCGAGCTCGTCCGGCGCGCCGCGGTCGGCGCCGACGAGCGGCGCGTGCATCGTGCCGGGCAGTCTCGGCATCGATCTCGATTCGGACTCGGCGGGCCTCCTCTCCGGGGAGTGGTACGCCGTGCGCGACCTGCCGGATGTCTACGCGAGCACGCTGACCCCGAAGGATCTCTCGAGCGAGCTTTACTCGGGCAAGCAGCGGGGCGTCAATCGTCTCGACAGCCTCGAGTCGGCCGCGCTCGTCTACCTCGTCGCCTTCGATCTCGCGAGCTTCGATCTGCACTTCGCGCTCGGCACCGAGCATCCGCGGCTCGACTGGTCGCCCCGTCCTCCCGCGGCCGTGCGCGACTCGAGCCTGCCGGGTCCCGACGGCGTTGCAACTTCCGCGCCCCTCGTCACGAACGGCATGGTGAGCCCGGCCGACGTGGATCGCACCGTCGCAGCCTTCGCCGGCGGATTCAAGCGCGAGCACGGCGCGTTCCGCTACGGGCCCTTCGCGCTCCGCAACCACGGCAGCCACTACGGCTTCGTGCAGCAAGGCGCGATCTTCAGCAAGCTGCAACCGGGTCTTGCGACGCTCGTCGCGATGGGCGACGGCCGGGTCGAGATGAAAACCTGGGCGCGCGCCGACGATGCGACGCTCGGATCCCTCCGCGATGCGCGGCAGAACGGTCTTCCGCTCATCGAGTACGACGCCGCCCGCGGTGTCGGCGTGCCCGGCGCATTCGTCAACCAGTGGGGACCCGGCAACTGGTCGGGCTCGGCCGACGAGGACTTGCGCACCGTTCGCGCGGGCGTGTGCGTGCAGCAGGCCGGCTCGCGCCGCTTTCTCCTATACGCGTATTTCTCGGCGGCGACGCCCTCCGCGATGGCGCGCGTGTTTGAAGGCTATCACTGCCAGTACGCCATGCAGCTCGACATGAATGCGCTCGAGCACACGTATCTCGCCCTGTACGTGCGGCGCAATCACGAGCGCATGGTCGAGCACGTGGTGCAGGGCATGGAGCAGTGCGACACGCGCACGCGCGAGGGACTTGCGCCGAGGTTTCTCGCCGTCCCGGACGATCGGGATTTTTTCTATCTGACTCGACGAGGCAGGCCGCAATGAGGAAGCTCCGCGGGGATACCACGTCGCGCCGGTGTCCCACCGCGCGGCCGGCTCGGAACGGGTCCGCGATCGCATTCGCGCTGCTCGCCATCGCTTCGCTGCGCGCCGCGGCGCCGCCCCTCGCCGTCGCGCAAGCGCCAGTCGCCCAGGCCGCTGCCCCGCAGCCTGCGAACGATGAATCCGCGGGCGCCGAGCGCGTGACCCCGAAACCTGCGGCCGCGCCGGCTTCCGCGGGCCGAGTCCCGTCGACGCGCGCCGAGCAAAATGCCGCGCTGCTGCGCGAGATTCAGCAGGTCCACGGCCTCACCGACGCGCAGATGAGCAAGATCCGTGCGATCTTCGCCGCCTCTCCCGTGATCGGGCAGGGCAATCCCGCCGTCACGCGCCATCCGACGACCCAGCGGCAGTGCCTGGAGAAGCTGCTGGCGCAGCACATCGTGTACGCCGATCCACGCTTCGAGCGCATCTGCGGGCGCAAGTACATGGCCCCGCTCTATGATCCCGCCACGCAGAGCCCGGAGGATGCGACGGCGTGCATCGACCAGTTCGAGTTTCCGGACGTGCCGTGCGACTATCCCGTCGTGTGGGTGAAGGCGCGCGAGGCCGCGGAGATCTGCTCCGCCGAAGGCGAGCGGCTGTGCGACGCCGACGAGTGGGAGGACGCGTGCGAGGGCGAGCGCGAGCTACCCGACTATCGGTTCGACCTCGCGCAGGGCGTTCCTCCGGAGGTCGGCATTCGGCGCATGCGCGAGGCGCACAACCGCGCGCATGCCGACGACCACCGCTGGAGCTACGGTCCCTCGTACGAGCGCGGCATCTGCGCGACAGGCAGCTTCAAGACACCCGGCTGCAACGGCGGCAGCTGGACCGGATGCGGCTCGAATACCTACCCCGACGGGAGCTTCCCGGCCTGCCACAGTCCGCTCGAGGTATACGACCTCAACGGCAACGCCGCCGAGCACATGAACTTGCCCCTGAGCCCGGATCAGATGTCGCAGCTCGGCAGCGCGACGCTCGGCTATACCGAGATGAAGGGCAGCTGGTTCATCTTCGACACTTATCGGGCGCACCCCGACTGGTGCCGGTGGCGAGCGCCGTTCTGGCACGGGACCCGCGTGATGGATCCTCGCAGCCACGCGAACTACCACCTCGGCTTCCGGTGCTGCAGCAGCGTCTCGCCGGTCAAGGGCGCGCGGCGCAAGCTCCCGGCCTGGCTGCGGCCGGGCGCCACGAGCGGGACGCCGCAGCATTGATCGAAGCCTCGAGGGTCGCTCGCGGCCGATTGATCCCTCACACCGCGAGCCATGCGCTCGCGCCCATCAGCGCGACCAGCGCGACGCTCAGCCGATCCTTCAGGGCGAATACCAGCGGGTCATCCGTCATGCGTCCGCGGTGGGCGGCCAGCCAAAGGTGACAGATCCAATAGAGCAGCAGTACGGAGGTCCCCCAGATGAGCTCCGCTCGGCTGTAGAAGCGCTCGACGTTGGCGCTGCTCATATAGATCGCGAGCACCAGCACGGACAGGATGCCGCTCGAGCCGCCGAGGACGAGCACGAGCTCGCGATCCTCGAGTCGATATCCCCGCGCCTCGGCGCTCGGTCCATCGCGGCTCTCGAGCAGCGCAAGCTCCGCGTAGCGCTTGAGCAGCGCGAGAGAGAAGAACAGGAAGATGCAGAAGGCGAGCAAGCGTGCCGAGGGGCGGATGTGCACGGCGAGGCCGCCTGCGAGGACACGGAGCGCGTAGCCGCTCGCGAGCACCAGGGAGTCGAGCAGCGCGACGGCCTTGAGCCTCAGGGAGTACGCCGCCATCAGCGCGACGTACGATCCTAGGACGGCGAGGCATTCGAGGCCGAGGGAGTACGCCGTGGCGAGCGCCGCTGCAAGAAGGACGGGCACGGCGCTCAGCGCGAGGCCTCGCGGGAGGCGCCCCGATGCGATCGGCCTGCAGCGCTTGTGGGGATGCAGGCGGTCCGCGGCGGCGTCGAGACAATCGTTCAACAGATAGACCGCGGAGGCGCATAGGCTGAACGCGACGAACATGAGCGCCGCGGCGCCCAGGCGATGCACGTCCGCGAAGCGGTGGGCCACCGCGAGTGGGACGAAGACGAGCGCGTTCTTGACCCATTGATACGGGCGCAGGCTCTCGAGAAGCGCGAGCGCGGTCGATACGCGAGTGCGTCTGCGGAGCATCGCCGAGCGACCTTCAAAAGAAGTGCTTGGCGACATTCAGCACTCCTTTCTTCCAAGGCACCCGGTGCGTGATCCCCGTCAGGGATTGAAATTCCGCGCGATGTGCGACGTACCAGTCGTAGTTGCGCAGGAGCGCATCGCGGTTGGAGTACCGAGGATGGAAGCCGAGCCTGCTCGCGATCCGCTCGATCGAGACATAGCTCTCCTCGGCCGCCGTCTCGTAGATCCAGCGGTAGAGCGGCGAGAGATGGAACGACTCGAGGAGGCGCAGCGCCGCGATGGCGGGCACCGCCGGGAGCGAGACCACATGGGCCCCCCAGCCCGCTCGATCGAGCACCGCTTGAAAGTTCTCGCGCATGGTCCCGAACTCCGCGGCGGCGACGTTGAATACGTCGTTCGCCCGATCGGGGTCGGCACCGGCGCCGAGCTCGATCGCCCGGCAAAGGTCGTCTACGTCGAGAAGCTGGTAGAGGTTGTCTCCGGAGCCCAGCACGGGGAAGTCCCTCCCGGAGTACGCCCAGTCATAGAGCAGCTCGAATGCGCCCAGACGCTCGGGCCCGACGAAGCTCTTCGGGCGCAGTACGGTAACGCAGAGCCCCTCGTCGCGCGCCGCCCGGCACAACGCCTCGGCCTGGATCTTCGATTCACCGTAGGGGCCGACGCCGCTCAACGGGTCGCTCTCGAGCAGGGGGTGATGGTCGGGGATCCCGTAGACCGCCGTCGACGAGATGAAGATGAAGCGCTCGGCGCCATGAGCGGCAGCCGCATCGAGCAGCAGCGTCGTGCCGCTCACCGTCGTGGAGAAGATCTCCTCGCGGGGCGCAAGGGGCAGCGCCGCGGCGGCGTGCACCACGATGTCGATCCCTGCCGTCGCCCGCTCGACGGCGCGCGCGTCCCGGATGTCGCCGTCGATCACCTCGATCGCGGAGCGCTCGGGGTACTCGAACGGCGCAATATCGATCGACCGCACCCTGCAGCCGCGCGCGAGGAGGTAGCGGCAGAGGTTGATGCCGAGAAAGCCGGCGCCTCCGGTCACGAGGTAGCGTGGCACCGCGGGTGGTCCGTTCGGTTGTGACGACGAACGAGAGGATAGGCCGGCCGGATGCCGTGCCGAATCGCGAAAAACCCGTACGCGCGCAGCCGGCGTTAATCGAGGAGAGTCGGCCCGAGGACAGCCGGCCAGCGCTCGAGAAGCGGCGCGACGGGCTCTCCCGAGAGCATGCGCCGGATGGCCTCGCCGAGCAGCGGGGCCACGGACAGCACCGCGAGGTTGGCGCGCGAGGTCCCACCGGCCGCCGGTCGCGCTTCGCCGGCGGGCGGACCGAGCGGTACGCCGACGCTGTCGGTGACCACCGCGCTCGCGATGTCCTCGCTATCGAGCAACTTTTGAAGTCCACCGGGCAGGGGCACATGCGTGACGGCAACGTGAACGGCTTGCGCTCGGGCTTGCCGACACGCATCCGCGGCGCGCGCCAGCGTGCCTCCCGTGGCACAGAGATCGTCGATCACGACCACGGTCTTGCCGGTCACCGCTCCGGCGAGGGCACCGCCCGAGACCACGCCCAGAGCTCTGCGCTTCTCGACGAACGCGAGATCCACGTCCCGCCCGAGCCGTGCCGCGAGGAGCTCTCGGAAGAGCTGCGCGCGCTTGATTCCGCCCACATCGGGTGAAGCCACCGCGATCTCGGCGCCGCTCAGCTGCCGCGCGAAGTGGTCCGCCATCATGGGCAACGCCGACAGATGATCGACCGGCACGCGGAAGGCGTTGTCGAGAGCCGCCCCGTTGTGCACATCGAGCGCGATCACACGGTGCAACCCCGTCGCCTCCATGAGCTCGGCCACGTACCGCGAAGTCACGGGATCTCGGATTTGCGTGCGACGATCCTTGCGCGCAAAGGCAAGGTAGGGCACGACCGCGACCAGCCGCGCGGCGCCCGCATCGCGCAGCCCTTGAAGCAGGAACAGCAGGCGCAGCAGCCGGTCCGCCACCGGAGCGTCACCGGTCCCCGCGAGACACTGCAGCACGAAGACGCTGCGCTCCCGGACGGACTCGAGCGGCCGCAGCTTGAACTCCCCGCCCTCGAAGCGCCGCTCCTCGAGCGGCGCCAGCTCGAGCCCCGAGTGCTCGGCCACCGCCGCGGCGAACGCTCGGCTTTCGGCCGGAGCGAAGAGGCGCGGAGCGGGATGATCGCGCGGCATGGGCTTCTACGGCTCGCGGCTCGCCTGCTATCGGACGATCGTCGGATACAGGCGCGATGCGACGCCCACGAGCGCGACCAGCGTCCCGGTCAATACGCCGAAGTCCGTCCAGAGGCCGAGGGGCACGACCGCGCCGTTTTCCAGCAGGAAGGTACGCAAGCCGTCGATCTGGTAGGTGAGGGGATTGACGCGCGAGATGAGACGCAGCCACCCCGGCATCAGGCTCGTCGGATAGATCGCGTTGCTCGCGAAGAACAGCGGCATCGTGAGCACCTGGCCGACGCCCATGAAGCGCTCCCGCGTCTTGACGATGCAGGCGATCGAGAGCGAGAAGGTGGAGAACACCATGGCGCCGAGCAGGACCAGGAGGACCGCACCACCCACATCGAGCGGATTCCAGCGCAGATGCACTCCCATGAGAATCGCGAGCAGCAGGACGACGACTGCCTGGATGAGCGCACGGACACCTCCTCCGAGCGCTTTGCCGAGGACCAGCGAGGCGCGCGGGGTGGGACTCGCCAGGAGCTTGTGGACGATTCCCAGATCTCGCTCCCAGATGATGGAGATTCCGTTGAAGATGGCGATGAACAGCACGCTCTGCGCAAGAACGCCGGGCACGAGAAAGGTGAGATAGGGCGTGCCGCCGGTATCGATCGTGCGCGCCCGCGTCATCACCTCGCCGAAGACCGTGAGCCAGAGCACCGGCTGGATCGCCCGCGTGGCGAGCTCCGTCGGGTCGCGCCTCAGCTTGCGCAGCTCCACTTCCGCGACCGCGAGCGCCTTGCGCGCGGCGCTCAGCGGCAAAGCGCGCCCGCCGGGACGCCCGGCGAGGTCGCGGCGCTCGGCAGCGCCCTCAGCCGAGGCGGTCGGCGATATGTCGCGTTCGGGATGTCTCACGATAGGACTCCTCGGCTTCGGCATCGGCTCCGGTGAAGTGCGCAAACACGTCGTCCAGCGTCGCCGTCGCTCCGAGCGAGCGCTTGAGCTCATCGGGCGCTCCGGCAGCCGCGAGCCGGCCTCGATGCAGAATCGTGACCTCATCGCACAGGTGCTCGGCCTCATCCATGTAGTGGGTCGTGATGAGGACCGTGCAGCGCTGCTGCGCCTTCAATCGCTTGATGTGCTCCCACACCGTTTGGCGGGCGAGCGGGTCGAGTCCCACCGTGGGCTCGTCGAGGAACAGGACCGCGGGATCGTGCAGCGTCGACTGCGCGATCTCGAGACTGCGGATCATGCCGCCCGAGAAGGTGCGCACGAGGCGATCTGCCGCATGCTCGAGGCTCATCAGCTCGAGAGCGCGGCGAATGCGCCGCTCGCGAGACTTGGGCGGCAGGTCGTAGAGCTTTGCGGCGAGGAGGAGATTCTCGTAGGCGGTGAGCTCTGCATCGGCGGACAGCGCCTGCGGCACATACCCGATGACGCGCCGCACGTCGGTAGCGTTGCGCTCCACGTCGTAGCCGCAGACGCGGGCGGTCCCGCTCGTCGGCTGCAGGAGCGTCGTCAGAATCTTGATGACGGTCGTCTTGCCCGCGCCGTTGCGCCCGAGAAGCCCGCGGACCACACCGGCCTTCACCCGGAAACTCAGATGGTCCACGGCCGTGATGGAGCCGAATCGCCGCACGAGGCTCTCGACGAGGATCGCCGGCTCGCTCGCGGAGATCGAGGAGGCGTCGTTCATGCGACACGCGCGGAGGCGCCGGCTACGGGCGCAGCGCTCCTTCGACCCGGCGCTCGTTGCGGATCGCGCCGGCGACGTTGGCGATCTCGGCCGCGAGCGCGTCGATCACATCGTCGAGGGAGAGCACGCCGGCGAGCTCGCCGGCCCGGCCGACGACGGGTACGCGCCGTACGCCGACGCGCCGCATGAGCTGCAGTGCGCTCTCGATCGAATCGCTCTCGCCCACCGTGACCGGCTCGACGTTCATGATGTCGCCGGCCGTGAGCTCGCGAGGGTCGGCCTCCTTCGCTACCACGGTGACGACGATGTCGCGGTCGGTGAGCACCCCGATGGGCCTCGGCAGCTCGCCCGAGGACTCCGGGCCCACGACGACGAGGTAACCGATGTGCTGCTCGCGCATCATCCGCGCGGCGGTCGGGAGCGCCTCCTCGGCGCTGATGGTGACCGCCCGGCGCTCGCAAATTCTTCCGACTTTCATGGCAGTGTCCTCCGGTTGACCAATCGCACCCGCTCGCTTCGGCATTCGGGTCAGCGCCGCGTCCGATGCTCGCGGCCCTGCTCGCGCGTCACCACGTCGACGAGCACGCTGGCGTCGGCCGCGAGCCGCGCGAGCAGATCGTCGAGCGAGATGATGCCGGCGAGCCTTCCATCGCTTCCCACCACGGGGATGCGGCGCACCCCATGCGCCTTCATGCGCTCGGCGGCTTGCGCGGCGTCCTCTTCGCTCGAGGCGATCGCGATCGGCGCGCGCATGATCTCTCGCACGGTGATCGCCGCGGGGTCTCGCTCCCGAGCGAGTACCTCGACGACGAGGTCGCGGTCGGTGACGATGCCGAGCGGAGCCTGATCGCCGTCGGGATCGTCGACCACGACGAGATCGCCCACGTGGCGCTGGCGCATGAGCCGCGCCGCGGTGAGTACGGTGGTCTCGGGGCCGCAGCAGACCACCTCGGGCGTGCAGATCTCTTTGAGTAACATGCTCGACTCTCCTCGATCTTGGGTTGTGTGCGCGTTGAGCCTGGGAAGCGCTCAGATCTCCCCGTCACTCCGTGAGCGCGCGAGCGAGCTGGATCAGCCGCGCATCGAGGGGCTTCTCGCGGCCGACCACGTCCGCGAGCGCGCTGGGCGTGACCCGTCCATCGACCATCCCGAGCAATATGCCGTGCCGGCCTGCCTGTAGCTGCTCGACGGCGGCGGCGCCGAGCAGCGTCGCCGTCAATCGGTCGAAGGCGCACGGGGAGCCTCCGCGTTGAACGTGTCCGAGCTTCGTCACGCGCAGCTCGAAGCCGAGCCGCTCGGCGTGCTCGGTGAAATAGCGCGACAGAGCGTCGGCGTTGCGCTCGGCGCCTTCCGCGATCACCACGATCGCGTGGCTCTTGCCGCGCGCATAGGCCTCGCGAACGGTCGTTGCGATCTTCTCCGGGTCTTGCGGGATCTCCGGGATCACGATCGCTTCCGCGCCGCCCGTGATTCCCGCGATGAGCGCCAGGTAGCCGCACCGGCGGCCCATCAGCTCCACGAGGAATACCCGTCCGTGGGCGGAGGCGGTGACGCGTAGCCGATCGATCGCCTCGAGCGCGATATCGAGCGCGGTCGTTGCGCCGATCGTCACATCGGAGCCGGGCAGATCGTTGTCGATGGTGGAGGCGACGCCGGCTACGGCAACGCCTCGCGAGGCGAGGGCGTGCGCGCCCGCCTGCGAGCCGTTGCCTCCGATGACGATGAGACCGGATACGTCGCGGTCGCGAAGCTGCTCAACCGCCGTCTGCTGGCCCGCGTCCGTGAGAAATGCCGGACAGCGGCTGGTGCCGAGCACCGTCCCGCCGCGCTGGATGATCCCGCCCACGCTGCGCGGACCGAGAGGGATGAAGTCGCCCGCGATGAGGCCGGTAAAGCCGTGCCGGACGCCGAGCATCTCGAGTCCGAGAGACACTCCCGTGCGAACGACCGCACGAATCGCCGCATTCATTCCCGGTGCATCGCCGCCGCTCGTCAGAACCGCCACGCGTTTCATTTTTGAGCCCGCCGCCTCTCTCGCCGGCGCATCACCTGCTCACCGGCTGTAGCGGCGCGGGGCCGCGCGCGTGTCGAGCCATCGCTCGAACTCACGCTCGGCGGCGAGCCAGTCCTCGATCTCGTGGCCGGACTCGAAGCCGCGGCGCTCCGCGCGAAAGTACGCGGCCTCTCGGATCATCTCCTCGCGCGCCTCGGCATCGATCGGCGCTCGTCCCTCGAGCACCGGCGCCAAGCGCTCGTGCGCCGAGGGCGCCGAGGGCGCCGAGCTCTGGGGGGCTCCCAGCCGCCTCTCCTGATTGCTCGCCGCCGAATCCGATCTGAGCCGCGATGAAGCTCGAGGCCGGTTGACTGTCATGGTGATCTCCGTCCATTAGGCATCGATGCGTCAAGATAGACTCGGCGCCGCGCTCTCAAAATCGGGATTTGTGCGTACCGCCCAGGGGGTACGACGAGCTCACATCTCCGGCTCGGCGGGGACGTGCTCCCTCGGCTTCTCCGGCTTCTCGGTCATCGTCGCTTCGGTGAGCATCAGGGTGCTCGCGACGGAGACCGCGTTCTCGAGCGCCGTGCGCACGACTTTCACCGGGTCGACGATCCCGGCCTCGAGGAGATCGACGAATTCCTTGCGTGCCGCATCGAAGCCGACGTTCCCGGCGCCGTTCACCATCCGGTCGACCACCACGCCTCCGTCGGCCGCGGAGTTCTCCGCGATCTGCCGAGTGGGCGCCTCGAGCGCGCGGCGGAGGATCTGGACGCCGGTGCGCTCGTCTCCGGAGCACAGGGCCTCCGCGGCGGACACCGCGCCGATCGAGCGCAGCAGCGCGAGCCCTCCGCCCGCGACGATGCCTTCGGCGACGGCGGCCTTCGTCGAGCTGATGGCGTCGTCGAGCGCCTCTTTCTTCGACTTCATCTCCGATTCCGAGGGGGCGCCTACCCGAATGACCGCGACGCCGCCGGAGAGCTTCGCGAGTCGCTCCTCGAGCTTCTCGCGGTCGTAATCGCTCGTCGTCTTCTCGAGCTCCTTGCGGATCATCTGGATGCGCCCGTCGATGTCGCGCTTGTTGCCGGCCCCGCCGATGATCGTCGTGTTGTCCTTGTCCACCACGACGCGGCGGGCCCGCCCGAGCTGAGAGAGATTCACGTCCTCGAGCTTCAGGCCGAGCTCCTCGGAGATCACCTGTCCGCCGGTGAGCGTCGCGATGTCCTGCAGCATCGCCTTGCGGCGATCGCCGAATCCCGGCGCCTTCACCGCGGCGCTCTTCAGCACGCCCCGGATCTGATTGACGATGAGCGTCGCGAGCGCCTCGCCCTCGATCTCCTCGGCGATGAAGAGAATCGGCTTGCCGGCCTTGGCGACCTGCTCGAGAAGGGGAATCACGTCCTTGATGATGTTGAGCTTGCGATCGGACACGAGGACATAGGCGTCCTCCAGAACGGCCTCCATCGCGCTCGTATCCGTCACGAAGTACGGCGACAGATAGCCGCGGTCGAATTGCAGGCCCTCGACCACCTCGAGCGTCGTCTCCGTGGTCTTCGATTCCTCGACGGTGATGACGCCGTCACCCCCCACCTTTTCCATGGCATCGGCGACGAGCTCTCCGATCACCGGATCGTTGTGCGCGGAGACGGTCGCCACCTGCGCCTTCTCCTTGCGGCTCGCGACCGGCTTGGCCATTGCCTTCAGCGCCTTCACGGCCGCCTCGAGCCCCCGATCGAGGCCGCGCTTCAAGTCGATCGCGCTCGCCCCCGCGGCGACATTGCGCACGCCGTCCGCATAGAGGGTCTGAGCGAGAATGGTCGCGGTGCTCGTGCCGTCTCCGACGACATCGCCCGTCTTCTCCGCCGCCTGGCGCAGCATCTGAGCGCCGAGATTCTCCTCCGGATCCTCGAGCTCCATCTCCTTGGCGATCGTGACGCCGTCGTTGCAGACGATCGGAGCTCCCCATTTCTTTTGAATGAGCACGGACTTGGATTTCGGACCGAGCGTAACGCGCACCGCATCGGCGAGCTGGACGGCGCCGCGCAGCACCTTCTCGCGCGCCGCCGCTCTGAACAGAACCTGTTTCGCGGTCATGGCATTGCTCCGTCTATGCACGGCCTCGAGCGGCTCGACTCGCCCGGATTCTGATCGAGCGCTCCCGCGGCGTGCCATACGCATTTCTAGCAACCGCATCCGGCGGAGGGTGCGGGCAGCGGAGGGTGCGGACAGCGGAGAGGGTGTGGGCAGCGGAGGGCGCGCGGTCGACGGCACGGGCGCTGGTCGGCGCGGCGCCGACTCGATCTCTACGTACATTTCCGCACGGCTCTCGAGCCTCCGCGGGCTTACTCTCCGATGCCATGGACTCGCGGCAAAGGCAAGCGACATTCTGGTATCTCCTCGCAGCGCTCGCCTTCGTGTTCCTCATCCAGTGGTACGTCACCGTGCCGACCGTCGCGACCATCGCCTACAGCGATTTCAAGGCGTTGCTGCGTGCCGGGAAGATCCAGGACGTCGTCATTGGCAGTGAAACCATCGAGGGATCGGCGGATCTCACCGGGGCGCAGGGACTGCTGCCCGCGAGCACGATAGCGACCATCGAGCAGCAGGGGCTCAGCGCGCCCAGCACGAGTGTCGGCACGAGTCCGAGTAGCGCGACGAGTCCGAGCACCGCGACGGGTGCGAGGACCGCGACGACCCCGAGCCCTCAGCCGAGCGCCAAGCCGCCGCCCGCCGCGAGCAGGCAACCCGGCGCGGAGGGCGCGCCCGGAGCAATGGTCGCGCCCAGCGCGGGCTTGCAGGCGAAGCCGCGCCTGTATCGAGTGATGGCGAGGCGCGTGGACGATCCGCAGCTCACCGCCGAGCTCGACGCGGCCAAGGTGAGCTACACGGCCGCGAATGAGAATCGCTGGTTGTCGGCAGTGCTCTCCTGGGTGCTGCCCGCCGTAGTCTTCGTTCTGCTCTGGAGCCTGGTGCTGCGCCGGAGCGTGGGCGGCGGCGGGGTCGGCTCGATGATGGCGGTCGGACAGAGCAAGGCGAAAGTCTACGTGCAGTCGGAGACGGGCGTGCACTTCGCGGACGTTGCAGGGATCGATGAGGCCAAGGAGGAGCTGATGGAGATCGTCGAGTTCCTTCGCAACCCCGAGCGCTATCGCCGCCTGGGAGGGAAGATTCCGAAGGGCGTGCTCGTCGTCGGGGCGCCGGGGACCGGCAAGACCTTGCTGGCCAAGGCCGTGGCGGGGGAGGCCGGCGTGCCGTTCCTCTCGATCAGCGGGTCCGAATTCGTCGAGATGTTCGTGGGGGTGGGCGCGGCGCGCGTGCGCGACCTGTTCGCGCAGGCCGAGCAGCGGGCCCCGTGCATCATCTTCATCGACGAGCTCGATGCGCTCGGCAAGGCGCGCGGGCTCAACGGCTTCGGCGGACACGACGAGCGCGAGCAGACGCTCAACCAGCTGCTCGTGCAGATGGACGGCTTCGATACCAAGAACGGCGTCATCATCATGGCCGCGACGAATCGCCCGGAGACGCTCGATCCTGCGCTGCTGCGGCCGGGTCGGTTCGACCGGCACGTCGCGGTCGATCGTCCGGACGTGAGGGGCCGCGAGCAGATCCTGAAGGTGCACGCGCGCCGCGTCACGCTCGCTGCGGACGTGGATCTCGCGGTCGTCGCCGCCAAGACGGCCGGATTCGTCGGCGCGGATCTTGCGAACATCGTCAACGAGGCGGCCTTGCACGCGGCGCGTCTCGACAAGCCTGCCGTCGAGATGCGCGACTTCGACGAGGCCATCGACCGGGTGGTCGGCGGCCTCGAGAAGCGCAACCGCGTGATGAATCCGCTCGAGAAGCAGACCGTGGCGTACCACGAGGCCGGTCACGCGCTCATCGCCGAGTCCCGACCCCATGCCGACCGGGTGAGCAAGATCTCGATCATCCCCCGTGGCATCGCCGCGCTCGGGTTCACCCAGCAGCTCCCGACCGAGGACCGCTACCTCCTCAAGCGCAGCGAGCTGCTCGATCGCCTCGATGTGCTCCTCGGCGGGCGGGTCGCCGAGGAGCTGGTCTACGGAGACGTTTCAACGGGCGCTCAGAACGATCTGCAGCGGGCGACCGACATGGCGCGCCACATGGTGGCCCAGTACGGCATGAGCGAGCGGCTCGGCGCGGCGACCTTCGAGCTTCCGCAGCAGGCCTATCTCGGCGTTCCCGACGGCCCCGCGACGCGTGGAGCGTACAGCGAGAGCACGGCCCGCATCATCGATGAGGAGGTCTCGAAGCTCCTCGAAGAGGCGCACCAGCGGGTGCTGCGCACGCTCACCCTGAGGCGCTCCGTTCTCGATCAGCTCGCCCGCCTGCTGCTCGAGCGGGAAGTGGTCGAGCGCGCGACGCTGGATGAGTTGCTGAAGCGCTCGGGCGGCGACTCGCAGCAACCTGCGCCCGCGTCACCGGCGCCCGCGCCCAACCCGCAGGAGTCTGCGCCCGCCCCGGGTCAGCCGGCGCCGCAGGAGCCTGCGGCACGGGCGCCCGTGATCGCCTGAGCGTGGGGGAGCCTAGGCCACGTCTCGCCGGACGGTCCCGGCGAGCTGCCGCTCGATCTCGAGCACGCGCAGATGCGTCTTGAACACCGCGTCCGGATTGAGGCTGATCGAATCGATTCCGAGCCGCACGAGATACTCTGCGAGCTCCGGGTAATCAGACGGCGCCTGTCCGCAGATGCCGGAGTGGCGACGATTGCGCTGGCAGCCCTCGACCGCGAGCCGAAGCATCTGCTTGACGCCGGGGTCGCGCTCGTCGAAGTCGAAGGCGACGATGGCCGAATCGCGGTCGACACCCAGCGTGAGCTGGGTGAGATCGTTGGACCCGATCGAGAAGCCGTCGAAAATCCGGCTGAACTCATCGATGAGGAGCACGTTGTTCGGGATCTCA
>JASHSR010000473.1 GCA_030038645.1 Gammaproteobacteria bacterium | reverse complement strand
GGCTCGCAGACCGGCGCGTGGCCCTCGATGAAGTCGTGCCACCAGACATCCCGCGCCGGGTCCATGGCCACCGGCCGGCCGGTGCGCCGATACACGACCACCTTCTCGATCGTGGGGCATCCGCTCGCGAGCGCCTTGTCCGCGGCCGCCTTCAGCTCGACGGCGTGGCCGCCGCGCCAGCCGCCGTCCGCCGTCACGAGCACGCGGGCGCCGGCGTCCTCGATCCGCTCCTTGAGCGAGAGAGCCGAGAAGCCCCCGAACACGACCGAGTGAACGGCCCCGATGCGCGCGCAGGCGTACATCGCGACGAGGGCCTCCGGCACGAGAGGCATGTAGATGACCACTCGATCGCCGCGGCGCACGTTCTGCGCGCGCAGCGCGTTGGCGAACCGGCAGACCTCCGCGTGCAGCTCCCGGAAGCTCAGCCGGCGCGTGTCGCCGGGCTCTCCCTCGAAGATGACCGCCGTCCGGTGCCCGCGCTCGCCGAGGTGCACGTCCAGGCAATTGACCGAGACGTTGAGCAGCCCGTCCCTGAACCAAGTGAAATTCGGAGCGCGCGAGGCGTCGAGCGCCGCCGTGAAGGGCGCATGCCAGGCGATCTCCCGCCGCGCGAGATCCGCCCAGAACGCCTCCGGATCGGCCGCCGCCCGGCGCCGCATCTCCTCGAGATCCCGCGGCTTCACGCGCGCCCTCGCCGCGAAGGTCGCCGGAGGCGGGAACACGCGCTCCTCGAGCAGGACGGACTTCAGGTCGCGGCGGGTCAAGGCGGCTCAGGCAAGCCAGCGCTGGATGCGGTCGTGCAGCGGGCTCGACCGCGGGAAGTGCGCGAGCAGATATTCCATCTGATCCGCGAGCACACGGCGGCCCTTGAGGAAAATGTACTCCGCGTAGGTGGGCGTGAAGGGCACCGCGATCAGCTGCATCTTGGCCTGCTCGGGCGTTCGCGAGGCCTTCTGATTGTTGCAGCGGCGGCACGCCGCGACGACGTTCGTCCACGTGTCGAGGCCACCCTGGCTGAAGGGGCGGATGTGATCGCGCGAGAGCTCGCGCGCGGGGAACCGCATGCCGCAGTACATGCAGAGGTACGCGTCCCGCCGAAACAGGGTCTGATTGTTGAGCGGCGGGACATAATCATGCCGAGTGTTGCCCGGATTGCCGGTATGGCCGACGGTCGCCACGATCGAGTTGACCTGCAGGATCGTGCGGCGCCCGCTGCGCGCGTTGACGCCACCGTAGAGTGAATACAGGAGCGAGCCGCAGGTGTACGCCACCTGCTCCTGGTGGTACAAGCGGGCAGCTTCCCGGTAGTCGATCCACTCGAGCGGCATGCCGGCGACGTCCGTACGGAGGACGAGCTGGGAGAGCCCGCGCGCCGCAGGGGCGGTGATGACGCGCAGGTCGGAGTGATAGCCGTCGTCGGCTCTGTCGAGGTCGATGCCCAACATCGGTGCTGTTAAGATACGGCAGCTTTGTGCAAGAATCCAACGTTACAACGTCTTCATTCTACTAGGGTTTCCAAAATTGCGTCGCTGGCCGGCCGCGGGCGGGCGCCGTCGCCGAGACCCTTAAGGCACTATCGATGCCCGTAACGATCGGCGCGCTGCGCGAGAGCGCGCCCCAAGAGACGCGCGTGAGTCTGGTTCCCGAGGTCGTCGCGAAGCTCACGCGCGCCGGCGCGCGTGTCCTGATGGAGCGCGGCGCCGGCGAGCGCTCGAACTTTCCCGACAGCCTTTTCCAGAGCGTCGATTGGGCGGATTCGCCCACTCGGGTGCTCGAGCAGGCGGACGTGCTGCTCACGGTGCAGGCGCCGACCGTGGAGCAGATCGGCCTTCTGAAGCCCACCGCGGTGGTGGTGGGCTACCTGCAGCCGCACGCGCGGGCCGCGGAGGTCAAAGCGCTGCGCGACCGCCGCGTCACGAGCTTCGCCGTCGAGCTCATTCCGCGCATCTCGCGCGCCCAGTCGATGGACGCTCTGTCCTCGCAGGCCGCCATCGCCGGATACAAGGCGGTGCTCATCGCGGCGAATCAACTGCCGAAGTTTCTGCCGATGCTGACGACGGCCGCGGGGACGATACGTCCCGCACAGGTGCTCGTCATCGGAGCGGGTGTCGCCGGCCTGCAGGCGATCGCCACGGCGCGCCGACTGGGGGCGGTGGTCGAGGCGTACGACGTGCGCAGCGCCACTCGCGAGCAGGTGAAGTCGCTCGGCGCGAAGTTCGTGGACACGGGCGTGAGCGCCGAGGGCACGGGCGGCTATGCGCGGGAGCTCACCGACGAGGAGCGGCGCAGGCAGCAGGAGGCGCTCGATTCGCGCATCGCCGCGGCCGACGCGGTGGTCACGACCGCCTCGGTGCCGGGGCGGCCGGCGCCGAAGATCGTGAGCCGCGCGGCGGTGGAGCGCATGCGGCCGGGGTCGGTCATCGTCGACATCGCCGCCGAGCAAGGCGGCAACTGCGAGCTCACCCGCGCGGGCGAGACCGTGGAGCACCAGGGCGTGCGGATCGTCGGGCCCGTGAATCTGCCGGGCCAGCTCGCGTACAACGCGAGCGAGATGTACGCGCGCAATCTGCTCAACTTCCTGCAGCCTGCGCTCGTGAAGGGCGAGCTCGCCATCGACTGGGGCGATGAGGTGTTCGCTCAAGCCTGCTTGACGCGCGACGGTGAGATCCGCCACGAGCCGACGCGCAAGCAGATCGAGGGTTGAGCGGGACGGCGCGCGGCTGCGGACAGCGGCGAGCATCGACGGACAGCGGCCGAAATCGGCGGAAATCGGCGCGCGGCCGGCGGCGTCCGACGGGGCACGCAACCGGAGCGGGATCGAGATAGCGGGGGACGCTCATGACGGGAATGATCTGGCTTTACATCTTCATGCTCGCGGCCTTCACCGGGTACGAGGTCATCTCGCGCGTGCCGGTGATCCTGCACACGCCGCTCATGTCGGGCTCCAATTTCGTGCACGGCATCGTGCTCGTCGGCGCCATGGCGGCGCTCGGCGCCGCGCAGACGCCTCTCGAGAAGGCGATCGGCTTCGTCGGCGTGCTGCTCGCGGCCGGCAATGCGGTCGGAGGCTACGTGGTCACGGAGCGCATGCTCGAGATGTTCAAGCCGAGCCGCCGCCCGGGCAAGGAGGCCCGCTAGATGAGCGGCCTCACGAGCGGCACCGCGACCGAGGTGATCCAGGCGAGCTACTTCGTCACCGCGTTCCTGTTCATCATCGGCCTGAAGCGCATGAGCTCGCCGGTGACGGCGCGCAACGGCATCGTATGGGCCGGCGCCGGCATGCTGCTCGCGATCCTCGTCACGTTCCTGTATCCGGGCATGACGAACTACCCGCTCATCCTCGCCGCGATCGTCATCGGCGCGGTGATCGCCTGGGTGAGCGGCAAGCGCGTCGCCATGACCGACATGCCGCAGATGATCGCCCTTTTCAACGGCATGGGCGGCGGCGCGGCGGCGGCGATCGCAGCGGTGGAGCTCTATCGCGGCGCGTCGCACGGCTACGCGGTGACGGCGCTCGCGGTCGTGGGCGGCATCATCGGCGCCGTCTCGTTCAGCGGCAGCCTCATCGCATTCGCGAAGCTCCAGGGGCTCATCAAGGGGTCGCTGCGCTTTCCGGGACAGCAGATTCTCAATCTTCTGATTCTCGCCGCCGCCGTCGCGCTCGGCGCGGCCGTCGTGCTCGGGATCGATACCTCGGCGTCGGCCGTCACCGCTTTCTTCATCCTCGCGCTGGTGCTCGGCGTGACGATGACACTGCCGATCGGCGGGGCCGACATGCCGGTCGTCATCTCGCTCTACAACGCGCTCACCGGCCTCGCCGTCGGCTTCGAGGGCTTCGCGCTCGACAACCCGCTCATGATCATCGCGGGAATGGTCGTCGGCGCCGCGGGCACGCTGCTCACGCAGCTGATGGCCAAGGCCATGAACCGCTCGCTCGCGAACGTGCTCTTCTCCGGCTTCGGCGACACGGGCGGCGCCGCGACGGGCGAGGTGACGGGCAGCCTCAAGCCGATCGAGGCGACGGACGTGGGCGTGATGCTCGCGTTCGCGCAGAAGGTGATCGTCGTGCCGGGCTACGGCATGGCGGTCGCTCAGGCGCAGCACAAGATCTGGGAGCTCTGCCAGCTGCTCATCGACCGCGGCGTCATCGTGAAGTTCGCGATCCATCCCGTCGCCGGGCGCATGCCCGGACACATGAACGTGCTGCTCGCGGAAGCGGGCGTGCCGTACGATCTGATCGCGGACCTCGAGGAGATCAACGCGGAGTTCGAGACGGCCGACGTCGCGCTGATCATCGGCGCGAACGACGTAGTCAATCCGGTCGCGCGCACCGACAAGTCGAGCCCGATCTACGGCATGCCGATCCTCAACGCCGACAAGGCGAAGAACGTCATCGTGATCAAGCGCGGCAAGGGCGCCGGGTTCTCGGGCATCGAGAACGCGTTGTTCTATCTCGACAACACGCGCATGCTCTACGGCGATGCGCAGAAGGCGGCGGCGGAGCTCATTCAGGCGGTGAAGGCGGTCGGATAGGCCGCTTCGAGCAGGCGCACCCATGGCAGAGGGAACGCTCTTGCATGCGATACGCCGGTCGTCGGCCGGCGAGTCCGCCTGGCAATCCGTGACGGCGCGCTACCTTCTCGCGGTAGCGGCGGTGCTCGTCGCAGCGGTGATGCGCTCGTGGCTCGCCGACGCGTTCGGGCACATGCCGCCCTTCATCGCGTTCTATCCGGCG
>JASHSR010000472.1 GCA_030038645.1 Gammaproteobacteria bacterium | reverse complement strand
GTGGAGCGCGGCGGAGCTGTCGGCGCAGCCGGCGTCTACGGAGTCACAGGAGTCACACGGCTCGAGCCGCGGCTGCGCAGCTCGCCGCTCGAGGGCGCCATTCCGGCCATCCCCTACTCGGCGATCTCCGCGTTTCTGTCGCGTCCCTCGATCCTGTCGATCGCGCAGGTAGATCACGCGCCGCACGTGCTGGCGTTTCGCGACGAGCACCAAGTCGCAGGCGCGGGCGAGGATGCGTACGTGCGCGGCCTCCATGCGCCGGTCGGCTCGCGCTTCCTCGTCATGCACATCGGAGAGAAGCTGCACGATCCGGAGAGCGGCCGGCTGCTCGGCTATCAGGGACTCTACACCGCGACCGCGGTCGTCGTGAGAACCGGCGACCCCGCGAAGGTCACGCTGATCGATCCGGAGCGCGAGACGCTCCGGGGCGACTGCCTCATCCCGGACGACGGCGGCAATCCCCTCACGTTCGAGCCGCGGGCGCCCGCGGTTCCCGTGCGAGGACAGATCATCTCCGTCATCGAC
This sequence comes from Gammaproteobacteria bacterium, assembly GCA_030038645.1. Classification (GTDB taxonomy): domain Bacteria; phylum Pseudomonadota; class Gammaproteobacteria; order Steroidobacterales; family Steroidobacteraceae; genus JASHUC01. Next base: position 4,188 of record JASHSR010000472.1, on the reverse strand, counting down.
GACGTGCACGCCATCGGGCAGTACGACATCGTCGCGATCAACCGCGGCACGAGCCAAGGCGTGGTGCCCGGGACGGTGCTTGCGGTCGATCAGGCGGGCGAGGTCGTGGCGGATCGCGGCGCCGCTGCATACGACGTGTGGGGCCGGCCCGATACTTTCGCGGAGCACGTGAGGCTCCCCGACGAGCGCGCGGGCACGCTGCTCGTGTTCAAGACCTACGACGACATGAGCTATGCGCTCGTCGTCGGAGCGTCCGAGACGATGCAGACCTCGGATATCGTGCGCAATCCTTGAGGAATTCCGCGGCGCCGGCGCGCCCTGCGCCGGCCGCCGCTATGCTCGCCGAATGGACGAGCGGCGGGCATGCGCAGCGCTCGCGCGTACGCCGGGCCTCACGGCTCGGAAGGTACGCGCCGCGGCGGCGTGCGCCGGCGGCCTCGGCGAGGTCGCCGCCCGCTGCGGCATGGAGCCCCCTCGAGCGCTGATCGACACCGACCTGCGCTGGCTCGACCGCAGCGGCGGCGCGCTCGTCCCGTGTACCTCACCCTTGTACCCGTCGCTTCTCGCCGAGACGGCCGCCGCGCCGCCGGTGCTCTACGTTCTCGGCGACCCGTCCGTGCTCGCCGCCCGGCAGATCGCGATGGTTGGTGCGCGGAGTGCGACGGCCGCAGGCCGTGACATCGCTCGCGAGCTCGCCGCCACGCTCGCTCGCGCCGGGATCGCCGTCACCAGCGGGCTCGCCGTGGGCATCGACGGGGCGAGCCACGAGGGCGCACTCGCCGCCGAAGGCGTGACGATCGCGGTCTGCGCGCACGGGCTGGACCAAGTCTATCCGCGCGAGCACGCGGAGCTCGCGCGCCGCATCTGCGCGCGCGGCGCGCTCGTCTCGCGCTTTCCGCCCGGCGCCCCGCCGCGACGCCGGCACTTTCCCGCGCGCAATCGCCTGCTGAGCGGCCTCGCGCTCGCGACGCTCGTGGTCGAGGCGGCTCGGGGCAGCGGCTCGCTCATCACGGCGCATTACGCAGCGCAGCACGGCCGGCCGGTGCTCGCGGTGCCGGGATCGATTCGCAATCCGCTCGCCGCCGGCTGCCACGAGCTCATCCGGCGAGGAGCTCGCCTCGTGGAAAGCGCCTCGGACGCGCTCCGGGAGCTTGGGATTTCTTTTTCAGATCAAGAGCTTGCCGGCGGCGCGCCCGCGGGCTCCGTCCGGCCCGCCGAGGCTCCGCCATTGGACAAGGATTCCGAAATACTGTTAGATGCGCTCGGCTTCGAGCCTGTGAGCATCAGTGCGCTCGCTGAACGAACCGGTCTCGCGAGCGGCTGCATCGCATCGATGTTGTTGATTCTCGAGCTCCGGGGGCGTGTCGCACTTCATCCCGGCGGCCGTTACTGTCGTCTGTCCTGACTCTCGCGATGACTACCAGCGTTCTCGACATCCTGATCTACGTCTTCGACCGCTACATGCTCGATGAGGCCCCCGAGATGCTCGAGCGGGACGATCTCGCCCGCGACCTCGAGCGGGCCGGGTTCGCGCACGCGAACGTCGAGCGCGCGCTCGACTGGCTCGCGGATCTCGCCGGGGAGCGCTCGCACCCGAGCGTCGCCGGCAGCGGCCGGTCGGTGCGGATCTTCTCCCATTGCGAGGTCACGCGGCTCTCGACGGAGTGCCGCGGCTTTCTCATGACCCTCGAGCGCCTGGGAGTGCTCTCACCGCCGCAGCGCGAGATCGTCGTCGACCGCATGCTCGCTCTCGACGCCGACGAGCTCGATACGGAGCAGCTGAAATGGGTCGTGCTCATGGTGCTCTCGAGCCAGCCGGGCCAGGAGCAAGCGTTCGCCCGGATGGAGGACCTCGCGCTTGATTCCGCCGCGCGCCCGCCGAATTGAGTCTCCGTAAAGCTCATGCCTGACAACCTGGTCGTCGTCGAGTCGCCCGCCAAGGCGCGCACCATCAAGAAGTATCTGGGCAAGGACTTCGAAGTGCTCGCCTCCTATGGGCACGTCCGCGATCTCGTCCCGAAGGAAGGCGCGGTCGATCCCGACCGGCGCTTCGCGATGCAATACCGGATGCTCGAGAAGAGCGAGCGCCACGTCGAGGCGATCTCGCGAGCCCTGCGCAAGTCGAAGGCGCTGTACCTCGCGACGGACCCGGACCGCGAGGGCGAGGCGATCGCCTGGCACCTGATGGAGATCCTGAAGTCTCGCGGCGAGCTCGACAGCAAGGCGGTGCACCGCGTCGCGTTCTACGAGATCACGCGCAATGCGATCCGCGACGCCGTCGCGAACCCGCGCGGCCTATCGGCGGAGCTCGTGAACGCGCAGCAGGCGCGCCGCGCGCTCGACTATCTCGTCGGATTCAATCTCTCGCCGCTGCTTTGGAAGAAGGTGCGGCGCGGCCTCTCCGCCGGCCGGGTGCAAAGCCCGGCGCTGCGCTTGATCTGCGAGCGCGAGGAGGAGATTTCGGCGTTCAAGGCGCAGGAGTACTGGACCATCGAGGGCGAGGGCGAGCACTCGGCGCAGTCCTTTCCGTTGAAGCTCGTCGAGTACCGCGGCGAGAAGGTCGAGCAATTCAGCTTCACCGGCGAGGCCGCCGCGCGCGAGGTGGAGCGCACGATCCGGGCCGCCGCGGGCGCGAGCGCCGGCGGGCCGGGCGAGCTGCACGTCGCGGCGGTGGACCGCAAGCAGCGCCGGCGCAACCCGGCTCCGCCGTTCACGACGTCCACCTTGCAGCAGGAGGCGGCTCGCAAGCTGGGCTTCAACGCGCGCCGCACGATGCGGCTCGCGCAGCAGCTCTACGAAGGCGTGGACGTCGGGGAGGGCAGCGTCGGCCTGATCACCTACATGCGCACCGACTCCGTCGCGCTCGCCGCGGAGGCCGTGAGCGAGATCCGCGAGGTCGCGGCTCGGCTGTACGGGGCGGATGCGGTCGCCGAGGAGCCGCGGATCTACAAGACGAAGTCGAAGAACGCCCAGGAGGCGCACGAGGCGATCCGGCCCACCTCCGCCGCGATCACGCCCTCGGACATCGAAGGCAAGCTCGACGGCGACCTGTTCCGCCTCTACGCGCTCATCTGGCGCCGCGCGGTCGCCTCGCAGATGAGCCACGCGATCTTCGATACGGTGGCCGTCGACCTGCTCGCCGGAGCGGACGGCCCTCAGCGCCACATGCTGCGGGCGAACGGCTCGACTCTCGTGAAGCCCGGCTACATCGCCGTGTACCAGGAAGGCGCGGACGACGCGAAGAGCGAGGACGGAGACCACGTGCTGCCTCCCATGAGCGAAGGCGATGTCGTGAGGCTCACCGCCCTGCGGGCGGATCAGCACTTCACCGAGCCGCCGCCGCGCTACACGGAGGCTTCGCTCGTCAAGGCACTCGAGGAGTACGGCATCGGGCGCCCGTCGACCTACGCGACGATCATCTCCACCCTGCAGGATCGGGAATACGTGGAGATGGACAGCCGGCGCTTCGTTCCGACCGACGTGGGCAAGATCGTCAATCGCTTCCTCACGCATCACTTCCATCGATACGTGGAGTACGGCTTCACCGCCGCAATGGAGGACGAGCTCGACGCGATCTCGCGCGGCGAGGAGGCGTGGACCACTCCGCTCGAGAAGTTCTGGAAGCCCTTCATCCGCCAGGTCGAGCGCACCGACAAGAACGTGACGCGCGAGGAGGTCTCGCAGGCGCGCGAGCTCGGCAAGGACCCCGCCACGGGCAAGCCGGTGACGGTGCGCATGGGCCGCTACGGCCCCTTCGTGCAGATCGGAACGAAGGACGACGCCGAGAAGCCGCGCTTCGCGGGCCTGCGCCGTGGGCAGAAGATGGATGCGATCACGCTCGCCGAAGCCATGGAGCTGTTCAAGCTGCCGAGGGCGCTCGGGGAGACGGGGGCGGGCGAGCCGATCGTCGCCAACATCGGCCGCTTCGGCCCCTATCTCAAGTACGGCGAGAAATACGTCTCGCTGCGCGAGGATGATCCCTACACCGTCTCGCGCGAGCGCGCGCTCGAGGTGATCCGGCTGAAGCAGGAAGCCGACGCGAACCGGATCATCGCGGACTTCGGCGTGGCCGGCATTCAAGTGTTGAACGGCCGCTACGGCCCCTACATCACGGACGGCAAGAAGAACGCGAAGATCCCGAAGGGGCGCGACCCCAAGTCCCTCACGCTCGAGGAATGCCGCGAGCTC
>JASHSR010000471.1 GCA_030038645.1 Gammaproteobacteria bacterium | reverse complement strand
AGGGTCTCCTTGCTCTCCGTCTCGGTCGGCTCGATCAGCAGGCACTCGGGCACCAGCAACGGGAAGTACGTCGTCGGCGCGTGCATCCCATAATCCAACAGACGCTTGGCGAAATCCATCGCCGTCACCTCGAGCTCGCGCGCCTCGCGCTTGAGCGTGATGATGAGCTCGTGGCTCGCGCGGCGGGCCGGGTAGGCCGCCTCGAACCCCGCCTGGGTGAGCCTCGCGAGCAGGTAGTTCGCGTTGAGCGTCGCATGCTCGGCGACCCGGCTCATGCCCTCGCGCCCGAGCAGGCGCATATAGACGTAGGCGCGCAGCAGCACGCCCGCGTTGCCCATGAACGCCGACAGCCGGCCGATCGATTGCGGCCTGTCGCGCTCGGTGAGCCAGCGGTAGCGCTCTGCCTCCCGGCCCACGATCGGAATCGGCAGGAACGGCTCGAGATTGCGCACCACGCCGACCGCGCCCGCCCCGGGTCCGCCGCCCCCGTAAGGCGTGGAGAATGTCTTGTGCAGATTCATGTGGATCACATCGAAGCCCATGTCGGCCGGACGGACCTTGCCCAGGATGGCGTTGAGATTCGCGCCGTCGTAGTAGAGCAGGCCGCCCGCGGCGTGCACGACCTCGGCGACCTCGACGATCCTGCGCTCGAAGACCCCGAGCGTCGATGGATTGGTCAGCATGATGCCGGCGGTGGTCGGCCCGACCGCGGCCTTCAGCGCATCGATGCTCACGTCGCCGTCGGCGCTCACCGGGATCTCCCGGACCGTGGCGCCGCACATGCTGGCCGTCGCCGGGTTCGTGCCGTGCGCCGCCTCGGGCACCAGGATCTCCCGGCGGGCGGGCTCGCCGCGCGAGCGATGATGAGCGAGGATCATGGCGACTCCCGCGAACTCGCCCTGCGCGCCCGCCATCGGCCCGAGCGCGACGGCCTGCATGCCCGTCACGTCCCGCAGCATCTCCTGCAGCTCGTGCAGGCACGCGAGAAATCCCTGGCCGCGGGACTCGGGCGCGAGCGGGTGGCGCGCGAGGAACTGCGGCAGCATCGCGAGGGCGTTGCACGCCTTGGGGTTGTACTTCATCGTGCACGAGCCGAGCGGATAGAAGTGCGTGTCGATCGAGAAGTTGAGCTGCGAGAGCCGCGTGAAGTGCCTCACGGCGTCGAGCTCGCTCACCTGCGGGAGCAGCGGCGGCTGCGACCTCTGCAGCTCGCGCGGGATCTCGAGCGGAGCGCTCGGCTCGCGCGGCCACTGATCCGTCGCGCCGCGGCCCGGACGCGAGTACTGAAAGATGAGCGGCTCTTGGCGCTGCGGCATGGGGGTCTCGGGTGCTCGGGGTACTTCGCGTGCTCGCGTGATGGGGTGCTCGTGATTGGGCTGCTCGGGCGATGGGGCGCTCGGTCTGCTTGGGACGCTCGCGCGCCGCGCTAGGCCGCCGTTCGAGCCTCGAGCGCCCCTGCGAGCGCCGAGGCGAAGGCTTGGATGTCCGCGTCCGTCTTGGTCTCGGTCGCGCAAACGAGCAGCGCGTTGCCGAGCTCCGGATAGTGGGGCGCGAGATCGAGGCCGCCCACGATGTCCTCGCGCTCGAGCGCGGCGAGAACCGGCGCGACCGGGCGGTCGAGCTGCAGCACGGCCTCGTGGAAGCGCGGACCGGCGAATGCCGCGCGAACCCCGTCGATCCGCGTGAGGGCCTCGACGAGCTCGCGCGTGCGGGCGTGGCAAGCCTTCGCCACGCGCTGCAGCCCCTGCGGCCCCATGAGTGACAAGTAGACGGTCGCCGCCGTCACCATGAGCCCCTGGTTGGTACAGATGTTCGATGTCGCGCGGCCGCGGCGGATGTGCTGCTCGCGCGCCTGCAGCGTGAGCGTGAAGGCCTCGCGTCCCGCGAGATCGACGGTGCCGCCCGCGATCCGTCCCGGCATCTGGCGGACGTGCTCCATTCGCGTCGCCATGAAGCCGAAATACGGACCGCCCGAGGAGAGCGGCACTCCGAGCGGCTGGCCCTCGCCGACCACCACGTCGGCGCCGCCGCGCCATTCCCCGGGCGGCTTCAGCAGCGCGAGCGAGACGGGGTTCACGACCGCGATGACGGGAACGCCTCGGCTGCGAGCCCACTCGCTCAAGCCGTCGACCTCCTCGAGCACGCCGAAGAAGTTCGGCTGCTGGATCGCGACGGCCGCGATGTCCTCGCCGCCGTAGGGCTCGAGCGCATCGACGAGGGTGCGGCCGCTCGCCGCGTCGTACGCGAGCTCCTCGAGCGTGAGGCCCTGATGGCTCGTGATGCATCGCGCGACGGCGCGGTAATGCGGATGCACGGCCCGCGGCACGAGCGCCTTGAGCGACTTCGACTTGCGATTGACGCGCACGGCCATGAGCAGCGCCTCGGCGAACGCCGAGGCGCCGTCGTAGAGCGAGGCGTTCGCCACCTGCATGCCGGTGAGGCTCGCGATCATGGTCTGAAACTCGTAGATCGCCTGCAGCGTTCCCTGGCTCGCCTCGGCCTGATACGGCGTGTAGCTGCTGTAGAATTCGCCGCGCGCCGCGATGGCCCACACGGCCGCCGGAATGTGATGCTCGTAGGCGCCCGCGCCGATGAAGGAGAGCGCGAGCCGGTCCGAGGCCGCGCGCCGCGTCATGAGCCTCGTGACCTCCATCTCGTTCAGCGCCTCGGGAATGCCCGCGAGCGGCCGAGCGCGCACGGACGCCGGAATCTCCTCGAACAGCTGCTCGATGCTCCGCACGCCGATCACGGCGAGCATCTCCTCGACATCGGCCTCGGTGTGCGGAATGAACGCCATCAATCGCCCTGCGCCTCGAGGAGCTTCGCGTAGTCCGCGGCGCAGAGCAGTCCGGAGACGGATGCCGCATCGTCCGGGCGAATGCGCGCGATCCAGCCGGCGCCGTACGGGTCCTGATTGATGCGCTCGGGCGCGGTCGCGAGCTCGGGGTTGACGGCCGTGATCTCTCCGGCGACGGGACTGAAGAGGTCGGAGGCGGCCTTCACCGATTCCACCACACCGTAGGCCTCCTTCGCGGCGACGCGCCGGCCGGGCTCGGGCGCCTCGACGAACACCAGATCCCCGAGCGCATGCTGCGCGTGATCGGTGATGCCTACTTCGACCCCGCCCTCGGGTAGCTCGCGCACCCATTCGTGCGTCGCCGTGTACTTGAGATCGCCGGGAATGAAGCTCATGGGAAATCCTCAGGAGACGAGCGGCCGGCCCTGCCGCACGAACGGGGGCTTGACCACGCGCGCATCGAGCGGCCTGCCCCGAATGTCCACCTGGACGCGCGCGCCTGTGCCGGCGGGCACGCGCGCGAGCGCGATCGAGCGCTGCAGCGTCGGAGAGAAGGTGCCGCTCGTCACCACTCCCTCGCCCGCGCCCGGCGCGATGACTCTCTGATGAGCGCGCAGCACGCCGCGCTCATCGAGCACCAGCCCGACGAGCTTGCGCGGCGAGCCCTCGGCGGCGACCGCCTCGAGCGCGGAGCGACCGATGAAGCGCCGGGTCCGCGGCTCCATCGCGATGGTCCAGCCGAGCCCCGACTCGTACGGGTGCGTGCTCCGATCCATGTCCTCACCGTACAGGTTGAGCCCCGCCTCGAGCCGCAGCGTATCCCGCGCGCCGAGCCCGCAGGAGGCGACGCCGAGCGCGTTGAGCCGCCGCCATGCCGGCTGCGCGTCCGCGGCCGGCATCATCACCTCGAAGCCGTCCTCGCCCGTGTAGCCCGTGCGCGCCACGAACCATCGCCCGATCGGCCGCCCCTCGAATGGCTTGAGTTGAAGGGCGCTCTCGGCCGCGCCGGCCGCAGTCTCGCC
>JASHSR010000470.1 GCA_030038645.1 Gammaproteobacteria bacterium | reverse complement strand
GAGGACCAGTATCACCTGAAGTCCGTCCGCTTCCCTCCACCGATGCTCGGCGTCGCCATCGAGCCGGAGCGCCGCGGAGACGAGCAGCGCCTCGCCGATGCGCTGCACAAGCTTCTCGCGGAGGACCCGTGTGTGCGCATCGAGAGCCATGCCGCGCTCAACGAGACCGTGCTCTACGGCATGGGCGACTTTCACCTCCGCGTGCTGCTCGAGCGTATGACCGAGCGCTACGGCGTGCAGGTGAAGACCCATCCGCCGAGCATTCCCTACCGCGAGACCATCGTGCGCCCGGCCGAAGGTCACTGCCGGCACAAGAAGCAGACCGGCGGCGCGGGCCAGTTCGGCGAGGTGTTCCTGCGCGTCGAGGCGCTCGAGCGCGGCACGGGCTTCGAGTTCGTGGACGACGTGGTGGGCGGCGCCATCCCGGGACAGTTCATTCCCGCCGTCGAGAAGGGCGTTCGCCAGGTCTTGACGGAAGGCGCCATCGCCGGCTTCCCCATCCAGGACGTGCGTGTCACCGTCTACGACGGCAAGCATCATCCGGTCGACTCGAAGGAAGTCGCCTTCGTCGCCGCCGGCCGCAAGGCTTTCCTCGATGCGCTGCAAAAGGCGAGCCCCATCGTGCTCGAGCCCATCGTGCGAGTGGAGATCTCGGCGCCCGCGGCCGCGATCGGCGACATCACCGGCGACCTCGCGACGAAGCGCGCCCGCATCAGCGGCAATGACGCCCTCGGCAGCCAGCTCGCGAGAGTGATCGCGCTCGTGCCGCTCGCCGAGATCACCGACTATCAGTCGCGCTTGAAGTCGCTCACGGGCGGGGAGGGCGCGTACACCATGGACTTCAGCCACTACGAGCCGGTGACGCCCCGCCGCCAGCAGGAGCTCGCGCAGGCGTGGAGGCCGCGCAAGGAAGAGGAGTGACGCGGGCGCGCGACGCGCAGCGCCGCAGCGCAGCCTCGGCCGCCGTGCGGCGCGCAGCGCTGCTTGCGCTCGTCGTTCTCGCCGCTCCCTGGCTCGCCGTCCCCGCGCTCGCCGCCGTGAGCGGGGGCCGCAATGCGCTCGCGTACCAGTCCATCCAGGCCCTGCAGCAGGCCATGACGAGCGGGCGTCTCACGTCCGCGGCGCTCGTCCGCTTCTATCTCGAGCGCATCCAAGCGCTCGATCGGCGCGGCCCGAGCCTGCATGCGATCATCGCCGTCAATCCGGACGCTCTCGCGGAGGCTCGCGCGCTCGATGCGAAGCGCAGCGCGAGCGGGGCGCCGAGTCTGCTGTACGGCATTCCCGTCCTGATCAAGGACAACATCGAGACCCAGGATCGAATGCCGACGACGGCAGGCTCGTACGCGCTCGCGAACAACTTCGCCGTCCACGACGCTCCGGTGGTGGCGGCTCTGCGCGCGGCCGGCGCGGTCATCCTCGGAAAGACCAATCTCAGCGAGTGGGCGGACTTCCGCTCGAGCCGCTCGACGAGCGGCTGGAGCGCCCTCGGCGGCCTCACTCGCAATCCCTATGTGCTCGACCGCACCGCATGCGGCTCGAGCTCCGGGAGCGCGGTCGCCGTGGCGACGGACATGGCCCCCGCGAGCGTCGGGACCGAGACCGACGGCTCCATCGTGTGCCCGGCATCGGTGAGTGGCATCGTGGGCCTCAAGCCGACGGTCGGGCTGCTTTCCCAGCACGGCATCGTCCCCGTCGCGCACAGCCAGGACACCGCCGGACCGATGGGACGCAGCGTCGCCGATGTTGCGATCCTGCTCACGGCGATGACGGCCCCGTCGCCGCAGTGCGCCTCCGCGCCATCGAACGGCCCTGCGTCATCGAGCGGCCCCGCGCCATCGAGCAGCCCCGCGCCGCCGAGCGCGTCCGCGCCTCCCGGCACCTCTGCGGCGTCGAGCGGTTCGGCGCCATCGAGCGCGTCTGCGCCGCCGGGCTGCCACGCCGTCAACTACGTCGCGGCGCTCGATGCGAACGCGCTCGAGGGGAAGCGCATCGGCGTGCTGCCCCTTGACACCTCGAATCCGGAGCTTGGCATCGTCTACGACAACGCCCTCGACCGCCTGCGCGCCGCGGGCGCGACGCTGATCGAGGTGCCCTCGCCCGATCTCGCCCCGATCGAGGCGGCCGAAGGCCAGGTGCTGCTCACCGAGTTCAAAGTGGATCTCGACCGCTATCTCGCCGGTGCCAACCCCGCCGTCACGGTGCGCAGCCTGAGCCAGCTGATCCGGTTCGATCGCGCCTCGCTCTATGAGATGGAGCTCTTCGGCCAGAACCTATTCCTCGCGGCCGACAGTACGTCCGGCCTCGATGACCCGCTCTATCGCGCCGCGCTCGAGAAGGCGAAGCGCCTCGCCGGCGCGCAAGGCATCGACCGGCTGCTGCGGGAGCATCATCTCGATCTGCTCGTCGCGCCGACCGCCGGCCCCGCCTGGCGGGTCGATATCGTCTACGGCGATCGAGCGGCTGATGTCGGTGCGTCGACCACCCTCGCGGCCGTCGCCGGCTACCCCGACCTCACGGTGCCGATGGGTGAAGTGCGAGACCTGCCCGTCGGTCTGTCCTTCATCGGCCCCGCCTGGTCGGAATCGCTGCTGCTCGCGTGCGGCTACGCCTTCAGCCTGCGCTCGCCGCCTCTGCCGGCGCCGCAATTCCTCCCGTCGCTCGAAGGCCGCGAGTTCGCGCCGGGCAATCGCTATTAGTTCGTCCCCGCGCCAGGACCCGCCCCTGGACTTGCGATAGGGGGGGATTGGGGCGGTGGCGCGGCGCTCGCAGCGCCCGATCCGGGCTCGGGGCTCTGCCACTGCACGCGATCCCCGACCTTCAAGCCGAGCTCGTCCGCCTCTCCGCCCTTCAGCTCCACGACGGCCTTCACCGGCTGCGGCGCCGGAATGGTCGTCTCGTCGAACGGCCGGGCGCGCTCGGCGATCTTCGCGATCCGGTCGTTCGGCCCGACGAACAGAATGTCGAGCGGGATGTAAGTGTTCTTCATCCAGATGCCGGAGCAGCAGTCGACGAAGAGCATGCCCTCGTCGGGGGGAAGATCGCGCACGAACATCAGTCCCTGCGTCTTGCGGCTCTCCGTGTCCGCCACCCAGACGTTGAATCGATGCGTCCCCGACTTGCCGCGAATCTCGAGCGTCGTATGCGGAAAAGTCGAGAGATCCTGCACCGGTCCGCTCTGCGCATGGCTCGTGGGGCCGAGCGTGAGGCCGCCGAGCGTGAGAGTCGCGAGACCCGCGGCCAGCGTCGCCGCAAGAGCCGGGCGCGGGCTCGAGCCGCGCGGGCTCGAAAGCGGCATGCGCGGTAGGGACGCGCTAGGCGGGCGCGGGCTCGGAAGGGTCGATCGTCGAGTCACGGCAGTTCGCTTCATCACAGCGGTCTCCTCACGGGAAGGCGATGCGGCCGGCAAAATCGAAACGGCTGATGACGATACGCTCGTTCCGGATCATGTCGCTCACGGGCTCGAAGCAAAAGCCTCGCGCGACGACTCGATAGCTTCGAGCCGCGCCGCCGGGCGGCCCGAGCTTCTCCTGCCGGAGATTGTCGACAGTGCACTTGTTTTCGCCGCGCGTGGAGAAGAGCCGCCGCTCGCCCTCGAAGATCACGGTGACGTTGGTCGGGAGCGCGCGGCCCGACCGCCCTTCGCCCGTGCCGCCGATCCCGAAGATCATGCGCACGCGCTTGCCGCTCCGCGGCAGAGGGCCTGCGAAGCTCACGAGAATGCCGCCGCCGCTCGGACGCGCGCCACCCTCGCACTCGAGCTGGGCATTTCGCCAGTCGATGTCGAGATCGATGGCCCCCCGGATACGCGCGCGCAAGTAGCCGGCCCCGTGCGGCAGGCACCCTGCGGAAAGCCCAT
>JASHSR010000469.1 GCA_030038645.1 Gammaproteobacteria bacterium | reverse complement strand
GCCCCGCGCGCGCCAAGTAGAGCTCGTAGGCGACGATCTGCACCGCCATCGCGAGGTTGAGCGAGGGATACGCCGCATCGGCCGGAATGCGCACGAGCGCGTGGCTCTGCTCGAGGTCCTCGTTCGTGAGGCCGGTGCGCTCCGCGCCGAACAGGACGGCCGCCGGTGCCCGCTCCGCCTCATCGAGGAGGCGCGCGGCCGCCGTGCGCGCCTCGAGCGTGCGGAAATTCTGATCGCGCTCGCGCGAGGTGGTCGCGGCGATGAAGCCGCAGCCGGCGACGGCCTGCGCGACCGTCTCGACGACGCGCGCCGCGGCGAGCACGGACTCGGCCCCGGAGGCGCGCGCGGTCGCCTCCGCGTGCGGAAAGCGCCTGGGTCGCACGAGCACCAGGCTTGCGAGCCCCATGTTCTTCATGGCGCGCGCGGCCGCGCCGATGTTGCCGGGATGCGAGGGCTCGACGAGAACGATGCGGATGTCGCTCATGGTCCTACGGAAGGGGCGCGCGCGCAGAGGGCCGCGCGTGCAGAGGATAGCGCAGGCGCCGCGCGCGCGAGCCTAGGGCGCCGCGCTCGCGTCGCGCAGCGGGTGCGCCGGCCTTGGGCCGGTGGCATCGCTCAAGTGAGCCTCCATGCGCTCGGCCGGAAGGCAGCGGGCGACGGCGAGCCACAGGATCAGCGCGGAGAAGGCCGCGAAGACCACGATGGCCCAGCCGAAGGAGAGCAGCCCGAGGTTGCCCGCGTGGCTCGAGGCCGCCGGGTACGACCCCACCCAGCTGAGCAGCGTCAATCCGGCGAGCCACACGATCACCCACCCGCCGGAGCGGAACTCCATCGGCGGGGTGGCGTGCCGGGAGCGGCCCTCGTGAATCGCGAGGATGACGTAGCCGGCGACGACCGCGACCGCCAGCTTCCACACCGTGTCCCAGCCCGACCAGTAGACGATCAAGTTCGAGGAGAGGAACGCGAGGTACGCGATGGTCCTCGCGGCGGGCAGGTGGAAGGGCCGGTTCCGGCTCGGCAAGTGCCGGCGCAGCGCGAGCAGGGCGAGCGGGCCGGAGCCGAAGGACAGCACGCTCGCCGATGTGACGAACCCGACGAGCTTCTGCCAGCCGGGAAACGGCAAGAAGAAGATCACGCCGGCGAAAAACGTGAGGATCACGCTGGCCCACGGCACGCCGCGCGTATTGACCAGGGCGAGCGAGCGCGGCGCATTGCCGTTGCGCCCCATGGCATAGGAGATGCGGGCCGTCGCGGTCGTGTAGATCAGGCCCGTGTCGGCCGGAGAGATCACCGCATCGACGTACAGCAGCACCGCGAGCCAGGTGAGCCCCATGATGCTCGCCAGCGCCGCGAGCGGCCCGAACGCCACGGCGATGTTGGCGATGCCGCCCGTGAAGCTCGTGCCGATGTGCGCCCAGCCGTGCGCGAACGCCTCGTTGGGCAGCGCGCCGATGAAGGCGATTTGCAGCAGCAGGTAGATGAGGCCGGTGAGCACGGTCGAGCCGATGATGGCGAGCGGCACGTTGCGCTGCGGATTGCGCGTCTCGCCCGCGAGCGACACCCCTTGGCTGAAGCCGAGGTAGGAGAACACGATGCCGGCCGTCGCGATGGAGGAGAACACCCCGGACCAGCCGTAGGGCAGGAAGCCTCCGGCCGCGGCGCGCGTGAAATTCACGCCATGAAAGACGGTCGCGATGAACGCGCCCACGGTCAGCAGGATGATGGCGAGCTTCCACCACACGAGCGCGTTGTTGAGGCGCGCGAACCAGCGGATGCCGATCACGTTGATCAGGCTGAACAGCGCCAGCATCGCGATCGCCACCACGAGCCCTCGCAGCGTCAGGACCGGCACGCCGTCCTGCAGCCGCTGCAGCCACGGCAGGTAGTTGGTCGAGTACTGCAGCGCCGCCAGGACCTCGATCGAGGTGGTCGAGGCCGCCGCGAGCCACGTGATCCAGCCGAACGTGTAGCTCGCGAACGATCCGAACGCATAGTGCGGAAAGCGGATCACCCCGCCGGACACCGGGAACATCGTCCCGAGCTCCGCATAGCACAGGCCGATCAACATGATCATCACGCCGCCGATGCTCCACGCGACGATGGCGCCCGGACCGGCGATCTGCGCCGCGCTCAGCGCGCCGAACAGCCAGCCCGAGCCGATGATCGAGCCGACGGCGGTGAACAGCAGGCCGATCGTGCCGATGTCGCGCCTCAGCGCGACGTCGTCGCCCGCCTGCCGGCCCAGCCCCGCGCTCGAATCCTCCACGTTGCGTCCCCCGATGCGTACCGCTCCCGCGGATGCGCCGCGGGGATGCGCGAGCCCCTGCGCGCCGCGGCGAAGCTTGCTACGCTTGGCCGCTGCTGCGCAGTTTGCGATTTTGCTCTTCCGGCTTTCTTATATACATCGTGCACGCACTTCTCAACATCGCCGTTCGCGCGGCGCGTCGCGCCGGCGAGCTGATCGTCCGCAGCCTCACTCGCATCGAAGGGCTCGAGGTCACCTCGAAGAGCCACAACGACTTCGTGAGCGAGGTGGACCGAGCGGCCGAGCGTGAGATCATCGCGGTCGTCCGCCGCGCCTATCCCGATCACGCCTTCCTCGCCGAGGAGAGCGGCGAGAGCGGCACGGGCGACACCGTATGGATCGTCGATCCGCTCGACGGCACGACCAACTTCCTGCACGGCTTTCCCGTCTTCGCCGTCTCGATCGCGTGCCGGCAGAAGGGCCGGCTTGAGCATGCGGTGGTCTACGATCCGATGCGCCAGGAGCTGTTCACCGCCTCGCGCGGCGCCGGGGCGCATCTCGACAACCGCCGCATCCGCGTGAGCCGCCAGCGCTCGCTCGACTCGGCGCTCGTCGCGACCGGCTTTCCGTATCGCGCCAACCTCAAGTACATCGACGCCTACCTCGCGATGCTCAAGGTCGTCATGCAGAGCACGGCCGGCATCCGCCGGCCGGGCGCCGCGGCGCTCGACCTCGCCTACGTCGCGGCGGGCCGCGTCGATGCGTTCTGGGAGATCGGCCTCAACCCCTGGGACACCGCGGCCGGCACCCTGCTCATCCAGGAGGCCGGAGGCCGGATTGGCACCCTCGTCGGCGGCGACTACCGCCAGGGCGGAAACGTCGTCGCGGGCACGCCGAAGGTCTATGCGGCGCTGCTCGAGGCCCTGGCGCCCTACGTCCCGGAGGAGCTGCGCGAGCGCTGAGGAGCTCCGGGGGCGCGGGTCGCTCGTCGCCCCGCGTTCCTCACGGACGCTCGGGCCGCGCGTCAGGCGATCTGGACGGCGGCCTGGGAGCGGGAAGCGAATCCGAGGTACCGGTACGTAATCTTCCGTGCCGCGACGAACTCCTGCCAGGCGCGGAACTCCCCGTTCTCCCAGTTCGGAACCCCGATGTAGTCGTCGAACACGATGACCGCGCCCGGGCCGAGCCGGCTCTCGATGAGCCTCAGCACCAGAGCCGTCGACTCGTACGTGTCCGCGTCCAGGTGTACGAACGAGAAGGAGCCCGCGTGATCCTCGAGGAACCGCGGAATCGTCTCATCGAACCAGCCCTTCACGAGCGAGACGTTCGACAGCACTCTCGGCAGCCGGCCTCGCAGGCCGAAGGCGCCGACCGGGCATTGCGTGCCGCACCAGTCCTCCTTGAGTCCCTCGAAGCTGTCGAATCCGTAGATCCTCGCCCGCTCCTTCCTCAGCCGCCTCGCGAAATAGTTGATCGAGTAGCCCCAGAACACGCCGAACTCGGCCATGAGGCCGTCGCGGCGCGCCTTGCGGAGCGCGTAGTCCCAGAGCCGCTCCCGCTGCCGGAACAGTAGCGCGGAGCCCAGCCGGGGCTCGATGTAATTGGCGGCGGCGAGCGCCGCCCGCGACCAGATCACCTCGTAGGGATCCGCGACCGTCGTCGAGTTTCGCTCGAGGCTGTGCTTGATGAAGGCGAGCGGCCTCACGATCGAGCGCTCGACGGCCGACTTCGCGAGCTCTTTCAGGGATCGGTCCAGCGCCTGGGGTGAGAATGCGTTGTACATGGGGCTGCCGGCGAGCTCTCCCTCCGTCCCATCGCCCAAAGCAAGTTTCGTTCCGCGGGCCGCGGAGCCGCGCCTCGGGCATGCGCCCGCGGGCGCCTCAGGGCATGTTGTCGACGGCCGTCTTCTTCACCGTCGGGAAGATGTGCTCGGCCGTGAGGCCGCAGTCGAGGGCGATGGCGCTCGAGATGTAGATGGAGGAGTAGGTGCCCGCGATGATGCCGATCAGCAGCGCCTCGGAGAATCCCCTGAGCGTCGGGCCGCCGAGCACCAACAGCGCGACGACGACGATCGCCGTCACGACCTTCGTCATGATGGTGCGCGAGAGCGTCTGATTGATCGACTGGTCGAGCACCTGGGGCGAGGGAAGCCGGCGGTTCGCGTGGAAGCGCTCGCGGATGCGGTCGAAGACCACCACGGTGTCGTTGAGCGAATAGCCGACCACCGCGAGCACGGCTGCGACGACCGGCAAGTCGAAGGACGTTCGATCGACGGAGAAGATGCCGAGCACCAGCACCGGATCGTGGATGACGGCGACGATGGCTCCGAGGGAGAGCCGCCAAGTGTGGAACCGGAATGCGATGTACACGAAGATGAGGCCGAGCGTGAACGTGAGCGCCCAGGCCGCGCTGCGCTCGAGCTCGCCGCCGACCTCCGGGCCGACCACGTCGAGACTGCGAATGTCGGCGCCCGGGTCCACCGACTTCAGCACCTTGTCCACCTTGGCGCGGATCTCGCTGCCGTTCAGCTGGCCCTCGGGCGGCAGCCGGATCGCGATGTCGCGCGAGGAGCCGAAGTTCTGCACCTGCGGATCGCGGAAGCCGGAGGCGGCGAGCCGCCGCCGCACGGCGACGGTATCGGCCGTGTGCGGAAAGGTGGCCTCGATCGTCACGCCGCCGGTGAAATCGATCGCGAGGTTGAGCCCGTGCGTCGAGAGCGAGACGATCGAGACGATCATGAGGACGATCGACAGCCCATACCACACCTTGCGTGTGGCCATGAACGGGAAGCTGGTCGGCTTGTGGAAGAACTCCATGTGGTGGTCAAACCCCGCCGGTGAGGTGCAGGTGCCATCCCGGCACAGGGAAGCGCCCGTCGCCGCAGGCGGCGAGCGGCGGGCGAGAACCGCGCTTTTCGCTCGCCGCCGCGAGCGTCGCGACAGGATGTCCGATCCCGAGCCTCATGATCAGATCGGCAGCCGCGCGATCTTGCGCCGGCCGCCGTAAAGCAGCGTGACGAGCGCGCGGCTGCCCATCAGCGCGGTGAACATCGACGTGGCGATGCCGAGCGTCAGGACGACGGCGAAGCCGCGAATGGCTCCGACCCCGAGCACCCACAGCACGACGCCGGCGATCAGCGTCGTGACGTTCGAGTCCGCGATGGCCGAAAACGCCTTCTCGAATCCCGCGCGGATTGCCGCTTGGGCGGTCACGCCGTTGCGGAGCTCCTCGCGGATACGCTCGTAGATCAGCACGTTGGCGTCGACCGCCATGCCGACGGTGAGGATGATGCCGGCGATGCCGGGCAGGGAGAGCGCCGAGCCCATCATCGCGAGCAGCGCCGCGAGCAGCACGACGTTCGCGAGCAGCACCGCATCCGCGACGAGGCCGAACACGCGATAGTAGATCGCCATGAAGATGAAGACGCCCGACATGCCGATGATGAGCGCGTCGGTGCCCTTGTTGATGTTGTCCTGCCCGAGGCTCGGGCCGACGACCTGCTCCTCGACGGGATAGAGCGGCACGGCGAGGGAGCCGGACCGCAGGAGCAGCGCGAGATCGCGCGCATCGCCCGCGTTCATCCCGGTGATCTGGAAGTTGTTGCTGAACACGCCCTGGATGGTCGCGCTGTTGATGACTTTCTGGTCCGTCACCTCGCGCGTCACCTTCTTGCCGTCGATCTGCTTCGTCTCCTGGCGCTTCTCGATGTACACGACGGCCATCGGACGGCCGAGGTTCGCGCGCGTGGTCTCGAGCATGCGGTCGCCCGCCCGCGCATCGAGCCTCACGTTGACGGTGGGGCCGTCCTGCGTGGTGGTGTAGTTGGCCGTCGTGAGCTCATCTCCCGTTGCGATGATGTCGCGCTTGAGGAGGATCGGCTGGCCGTTGTAGGTGTAGAGCTTGGCGCCGGGCGGGGTATGGCCGGTCTGCGCGGCCTCGTAAGCGTTGTCCGTGGTGTCGACCAGGCGGAACTCGAGCGTCGCCACCTTCCCGAGGATGTCCTTCACTTCCGCGGAGTTCTCGATGCCCGGCAGCTGCACGTTGATGCGGTCGAGGCCCTGGCGCTGCACGATGGGCTCGGACACGCCGAGCTCGTTCACGCGGTTGCGCAGGGTGGTGAGGTTCTGCTCGATCGCGTAGTCGTCGCGCTCGCGGATCTTCGCGGGCGGCAGCACGCCCTGGATCGCGGTCCCGCTCGGAAGCGTCAGCACCGAGACCTGGAAATCCGGTACGGTCTTCTCGATCAGGTCGCGCTCCGCGCTCACATCGGCGCCGGCGGGCACCGCGACGCGCAGCCCGTTCTGGCCCGTGCTGCCATTCACCGCGACGAGCGTCGCGTCCGTGTAGGGCAGGCTCGCCGTGGTGAGCGCGCGGCGGACGTCCTGATCGTAGCCTTCCAGCAGCTGGGTGACGGCACTTTGCACGTCGACCTGATAGAGCAGGTACAGCCCGCCGCGCAGGTCCAGGCCGAGCGGCATGGGCCGCAACCCGATCGCGCGTAGCGCGGCCGGCGTGCGGGGCGCGAAGGACAGCGCGGCGATGTAGTCGTCGCTGTACTTCGCGGACACCGCGTCGCGGCCCTTCAGCTGCTCGGCGACGTTCGGGAAGCGGACCATCAACCGCCCGTCTTGCAGGTAGGACTTGATGAAGTGGACGCCCTGCCCCGTCAGGTACTGCTCGAAGGTCTGCTCCGTCTCGGGCGTGATGGGGTTGTGGTCCCGGCGGGCGACCTGCAGGGCCGGATCCTCTCCGAACACGGTGGGCAGCGCGAAGAGGATGGCGAGCAGCAGCACGGCTGCGATCAGGAAGTATTTCCAGCGTGCGTATTCGAGCATGGTCAGGCGTTCTTCAAAGTGCCCTTCGGCATCAAGGAGGTGACCTGGACTTTCTGGACCTTGATACGGACGCTGTCGGCGATCTCCAGGGTCACGAAATTATCGCCCACATCCGTGACGCGGCCCAGAATGCCCCCGGCGGTCACGACCTCGTCTCCCACCGAGAGTTTCGCGATCATGGCCTGATGGTCCTTGGTCTTCTTCTGCTGCGGGCGGATGAGCAGAAAATAGAAGATTCCGATGAACACCACGATCATCAGGAGCGGGGCGAGCTGACCCGACGCGGACGTGGCGCCCGCCTGAGCCCAGGCTGAAGGAATCAGTGCATTCATGACATACCCAGTAACGAGGCCGGCTCGCCTTGGGGTCGGCCCTGCTCGTCGTGGGGCAGGTCCGGGCAAAGCGAAGGGGCGGCATTATGCCACAGGGTCCGCGGCGGCCCCGCCGGGGCCCCCAAAGGCCGCCGCGAAGGCCTCGAACGTGCCGTCCGCGAGGCTCGCGCGCACGGCCCGCATCAAGTTCAGGTAGAAATGCAGGTTGTGGATCGTCGCGAGCCGGCTGCCCAGGATCTCGTGGCAGCGGTCGAGATGCCTCAGATACGCCCGCGTGTAATGGCGGCAGGTGTAGCAGGCGCAGCTCGGGTCGATGGGCTCGAGGTCGCGCGCGTAGGCGCCGTTGCGGATGTTGATGACGCCGCCCCGGACGAAGAGGTGCCCGTTGCGCGCGTGCCGGGTGGGGATCACGCAGTCGAAAAGGTCGATCCCACGAAGGACCCCCTGGATGAGGTCCCGGGGAAGCCCGACTCCCATGAGGTAGCGGGGCCGGTCGGCGGGCATGTGCGGAACGAGCTCCTCGAGCACGCGCAACCGCTCCTCCTCCGGCTCGCCCACCGCGAGCCCGCCCACCGCGAGTCCCGGCCAGTCGAGCCGCAGGAGCGACTCGAGCGAGGCGAGACGCAGCGCGCCGTGCGTCCCGCCCTGAACGATCCCGAACAGGCCCCCGGGGGGCTCGTGAGCGTAGTAGTGCGCGTGGCTGCGGGCCGCCCACCGCATGGAGCGCTCCATGGATTCGCGGGCCTCGACCTCCGTCGCGGGATACGGCGTGCAGTCGTCGAGCGCCATGGCGATATCCGAGCGCAGCGCGAGCTGCACGTCCATGGAGTCCTCCGGCGCGAGCCACACCTCCGCGCCGTCGATCGGCGAGCGGAAGCGCACCCCCTCCTCCGTGATCTTGCGCAGGCTCTCGAGGCTGAACACCTGGAACCCGCCGGAGTCGGTGAGGATCGGGCGCCGCCAGTGCATGAAGCCGTGCAGCCCGCCGTGCGCCGCGATGATGTCCGGGCCCGGACGCAGCATCAAATGAAACGTGTTGCCGAGCACGATCTGCGCGCCGAGCGCTTCCAGCTCCTCCGGTGTCATCGCCTTCACCGTTCCGTAGGTGCCGACAGGCATGAACGCCGGCGTCTCGATCACGCCGTGCGCCGTGGTGAGCCGGCCGCGGCGAGCCGCGCCGTGGCTCGCCAGCACCTCAAATCTCGGCTGCATTCGGGGAAGCGCGCTCGGCCGCGCTCGAGGAGTCCGGCGCGGGTGCATGCGAAGAGGCATGCCCGGTTGCATGCGACGAGGCCGGCGCGGCTGCGCGCACGGAGCGGCCGATGGGGGTCACGAGCATCGCATCACCATAGCTGAAGAACCGGTAGCGCGAGCGTACAGCATGCGCGTACGCCTCGAGCACGCACTCCCGCCCGGCGAGCGCGCACACGAGCATGAGCAGGGTCGACTCCGGAAGGTGGAAGTTGGTGATGAGGCCCTCCGTCACCCGAAACGTGAAGCCCGGCGTGATGAAAAGCCGCGTCTCTCCCGACCAGGGCGCGAGCGCCCCCGGTGGGGTGGACTCGGGCGCCGCAGACTGGGGCGCCGCAGACTGACGCCCCGCAGACTCGGACGGCGCAGACCCGGATAGCGCGGAGACGCGTGCCGCAGACCCCAGCGCGGCGGATTCCAGCGCGCGGACGACCGTCGTACCCACGGCCACGACGCGACCCCCGCGGGCCCGCGTGCGCGCAATCGCCTCGCAGCACTTGGCGCTCACGGAGACCCGCTCGGCGTGCATGACGTGGGCGCTCAGATCCTGTGCCCGGACCGGCTGAAAGGTACCCGCGCCGACGTGCAGCGTGATGAAGGCGCTCTCGACGCCACGTCGCTCGAGGGCTTCGATGAGCGGCCGATCGAAGTGCAGGCTCGCCGTGGGCGCAGCGACCGCGCCTGCGGCACGCGCGAAGAGGCTTTGGTATCGCTCCCGATCTGCCGCGCGCGGCGGGCGGCGGATGTACGGAGGCAGAGGCACATCCCCCCAGCGCTCGAAGAAGGCGAGCGCCGGCTGCGGCAGCTCGACTCGCCAGAGATCCTCGCAAGCCTCGAGCACCCGCACGGTCCCGCCCGCCGTGTCGATCGCGAGCCCCGGCCGGATCGGCTTGCTCGCCCGCAGCTGCACCAGGGCTCGATCGGCCTCGAGCGGTCGCTCGAGCAACACCTCGACGCGCCCGCCCGTCGGCTTGGTGCCGCTCAAGCGTGCCGCGACGACCCTCGTGTCGTTGAACACGAGGAGGTCGCCCGGCAACAGCAGATCGGGCAAGTCCCGCATGGATGCATCGCGGTATCCGCAGGCGTCGGTCGCCCGGCGATCAGCCGCGTGTGAGCCGGGCGTGGGGCGATCAGGCGCGCGCGGGCCGGGCGCGCGCGCGTCGGGCTCGAGCACGAGCAGGCGACTCGCGGAGCGCTCCGCGAGGGGCTCCTGGGCGATCAGCTCGGCGGGCAGGTCATAGGCGAAGTCGCGTCGCTGCACCGCGAGATGTTATCGCGGCGCACCGCGCGGCGGAGCGTCCGGCAGAGTGATCGTGAGACGCATCGGCTTCTTCTGC
>JASHSR010000468.1 GCA_030038645.1 Gammaproteobacteria bacterium | reverse complement strand
GGGGTCGCTCGGTCCGCGCGCGCCGCTGCGGTTCAGGCGGTTCTCTGCGGTGCCGCTCTTGCGTTGAGGTCGCTCGCTTGCAGACAGATCGCGAACAGTTCATTTTGACTGTTGATGCCCAAGCGGGCGTATGCGCGCTTGCGAATCGTCGCCACGGTGCTTTCGGCGATGCCCAGGATGCTCGCGATCGCGATCGTCGAATATCCGAGCACGATGTGGGCGCAGACCTCGGCTTCGCGAGGCGACAGACAACGTTTCCCATGGCTCGCCAACAGCCCGTGGATGACGCGTAATCGCTCGCTACGCTGGTGGGCGCGGTCGGTCTCCGGGGGCAATAACGCAAGATGCTTGCGCATTGCCCCGATGCATACCGCGCTCAGCCGCTTGAGAGTTTGAAGCTCCGCAGGCTGAAACGGACTTTCGCTGCTGCTGCGGTAGAGATTCACATAGATCGTGCCCAGGATCGCGCGCGTCACGAAAGAGAACTTCTCGTGAATGTCGACGTCATCGTAGAACCGACTGCGGTAGTTCGGGTCCGCGATCGAATCACGGTGGACCCACCGCCACGCGAAAAGGCGGCTGCGCAGCGACTCCTTCAAGCACAGCAGGTTCTGATCCCGAGAAATGAAGCCTCGCAAGTAATCGTAGGCCACGGCTCGAGCCGCGTTGAGGCGGCTGTCGCGACTTTCCGCCACGATCACGGACGGAGCCCCCGTCGCCGGCAGGTAAAATGCCGTGCAATAGGCGATACGTATATGACAGGTGACAAATTTGAGCCACTCGATGCCGAAGCTCTCTGTGCCCAGACTCTCGAATAGACGGCCCAAGTTCTCGTCGCAGGTGTCAAATTGCTCGGTCATTTCAGGGCCTCCACGTCCATGGTATGCCCGTGATTGCCCGTTCTCAAGCGCCCGGCCTGGAACTCCATCGGAGCGGTGCGCTGTACAAAAGCCCCACGCGACACAGGACACTTGTAAAATAGGTCTGCTTGGCGCATGCTCCCGCTCGCGGTGGGCCGAACCGCAGTCAATCGTCTCCGCGTGTTCCCGAGGCGAGCGGTGGTGCCTGTGCCATCGTGACGCAGGGGCGGCCCGGGATCGGAGCAGGGAAGACTTCGATTGCCGTGCAGTTCCGCATGCGCGCTGCGGCGTGCCCCGTGGGAATCGCGAGGCGCACAACTATAGGCAGCCGACGAGGCCTCTGGCGCGCGAGGCGGCGATTTACCCGTGCCTTCGGCGGGGACCGTCTTCTGTCCGGGCGGGATCGGGAATGCGGCACCGAAATCAAGTGCCGGGATACCGCGTAGGTTTCCGTATGGACACTGCCATCCCTATCGTGTGTAATCGATCGGCGGACCTCGCCATCCGCTCGGAAATTCTGTTCTATCCACCCGAGTCGCCGCTGATCTCGGGGTAGAATTTCAATGATCTCAGAGGTTTCCAAATTGACTTCGGAGACGCAACGTGCCGCAAGGCGGCCGCTCAAGGACATGGAAGCGCGCGAGAGGCTTCTCGAGACGGCGATTCTCGCGTTTGCCGATTCGGGCTTTGAAGCCACGTCAGTCAGGTCCATCGCGGAGGCGGCCGGCGTTGCCTTTCAGCTCATCACCTACTATTTTGGCACCAAGGACGCGCTGTGGTCGGAGGCCGTCGATCTGGTGTACCGGCGGAGTCTGGAGCGGGGCCGAAGTCTCGGTTTCGATCTGGCCGGAGACTTGCGCGAGCAGTTTCGCATTCATTTGCGCGTGCTGCTGAGCAGTACCATCCAGCATCCGGAATGGGGCCGAATAATCACGTGGGAATACCTCACGCAGTCGACTCGCTACCATAAGGTCATCTTGCCAAAGCTCCGCGAATCGATGGAGCTGCTGGCGAAGCCCTATTTCCAGCAGGTCGCCAAACTCGGAATCGTTACACGCTTCTCGGCCTCGGAGATGCACGCGTTGTGGCGCGGCGTCACGGCGGCGAATCTGACCTCACCGGACCATATCGCGCAGCTTTCGGGTCTTCCGGTAGGGAGCGCTCGATTCATCGACTGGCAGATAGAATTGATATTCTCCGTCCTCATTCGCGGATTTGGACGTACGATCAACCCCGACGGCAGTGATCCCGGAGAGGATCTTTCGATTCCCGAGACCCCGACGATCGACAATCCGGCGGCCGTGCCCTCCGGACACATCTGGGGTGAGCAATACCGAGGGCTCGAGGTCGCCCAGCTGCAGCGCCTGCGGCAACTCGAGATCGAGAATGAGCATCTAAAGCAGATCGTGGGCGAGCTCGTCGTGGAGAACCGTATGCTTCAGAATGGCCGCAAGGGGTCTCTTGCGGGACCGGGGCAGGGCGGAGCGCAGAAATAGCCGACCCCACGGCCGCGCGTTGTGGCCCCGTCGCCTGGCTCGGGGCGTGGCCGCCTTATCGTCGTCCCATTGCAGGGGTCTTCTCCACCTTCCTCGTTCTCGCTACCGTTCACGGACAGGCGACGTCCGTGAAAGGCGGGCTCAGAGCGCCTTCGTGAAGAGTGCGGGCCCTTTGGAATCC
>JASHSR010000043.1 GCA_030038645.1 Gammaproteobacteria bacterium | reverse complement strand
AGACAGAGCGAGCCGGCGTCGGCCGTGACGTTGGGCCGGCTCTCGTAGATGATCCCGATCACGCCGAGCGGCACGCGCACGCGCTGGATGCGCAGTCCGTTCGGTCTTTCCCACTCCGCCGCGACGGTGCCGATGGGATCGGCCAGCGCGATGATCTCCTCGATCCCGCGGCTCATGGCCTCGATCCGCCGGTCGTCGAGCTGCAACCGATCGAGTAGCGCGGCGGTGAGCTTCTTCGCGCGCGCAGCCTCGAGGTCCGCGGCATTGGCGGCGAGGATCTCCGCGCGGCGGGCGCGGATGGCGCCGGCCGCCGCGGCGAGCGCCCGGTTCTTCTGCTCGGCGCCGACGTTTGCGAGAACGGCGGCTGCGGCGCACGCCGCGGCGCCCATCCGCTCCATCAGCGCGCCGATGTCCAAGGCGCCTCCGCCGGCGGCGCCCTCCCGGCCCGCCGCACTTCCGCCAGAGGGTGTGGACCGAGCGCTCACGATGCCGCCTCGACGGGCTGAGGAGGCTGCGGGCCCGTCTGTAGGATCACGAGGTCGTCGCGATGAATCATCTCGTCACGTCCGCGATAGCCGAGAATGCTCTCGATCTCCGACGATTTGCGGCCCATGATCCGCGCGGCGTCCGAGTCGGAATAGGCGATGATGCCTCGGGCGACCTCCACGCCGTCCGGCCCGACGACGCTCACCGTGTCGCCGCGATCGAATCGACCGAGAGCGCCGACGACGCCTGCGGGAAGAAGGCTCTTGCCCTCCTGCAGCGCGCGCAAGGCTCCCGCGTCGATCGCGATGGCGCCCGTCGGGCGCAAGGTGCCCGCGATCCACTGCTTGCGTGCCGCGACCGGAGTTGCGCCGGGCACGAACCACGTGCAACGGGCGCCGTCCTCGATGCGCCGAATGGGGTGCCGGTAATGCCCTGCCGCAATGCACATGTGGCAGCCGGCGGCCACGGCGATCTTGGCCGCCATGATCTTCGTCGCCATCCCGCCCGATCCCACGTCCGAGGCCGGCCGCCCGGCGATGGCCTCGATCTCCGGCGTCACGCGCATGACTCGGTCGATGAGCTCGGCGCCGGCGTCCTTGTGGGGATCCGCGGTGTACAGGCCGTCCACGTCCGAGAGCAGCACGAGGCAATCGGCGCCCGTCATCTGAGCGACGCGCGCCGCGAGGCGATCGTTGTCGCCGTAGCGGATTTCCGCCGTCGCAACCGTGTCGTTCTCATTGATGACCGGCAGCGCCCCGAGCGCGAGCAGCGACTCGAGTGTCGCGCGGGCGTTCAAGAAGCGCCGCCGGCGCTCGCTGTCCTCGAGCGTCAACAGCACCTGCGCGACGGTGACGCCCTTCTCCTCGAGCAGCTCCTTGTAAGCGTGCGCGAGCCTGATCTGACCCACGGCGGCGGCGGCCTGGCTCTCCTCGAGACGCAGCACGCCCCTCGCGAGCCCAAGCTGCCGCCGGCCGAGCGCAATGGCCCCCGAGGAGACGAGGATCAGCTGCTGCCCGCGCTTGCGCAGGCGCACGAGATCCTCGATGAGGCTCTCGAGCCAGCCGCGGTTGAGCCGCCCCGCCTCCTGATCGACGAGCAGCGCCGATCCGACTTTCACCACGACGCGACGCGCCGCGAGGAGCGGAGAATCCGAGCTGGGGCGTCGCGCGGTCATGGGAAAAACTATACGGGATAGACTCGTTCTGAGCACGCCCTTAAACTTGCGCGGACGAGGGCGTCGGCCCCCAGGGGAGCAAGCGTGAGCAGAGATTACGAGCCGGTCCCCGGCCAGTGGTACGAGAATCTCGAGGAAGAGGAGTCCTTCCGCGTACTGTCGGTCGATGAGGATTCGGAGCTCGTCGAGATCGAGTACCTCGACGGGGACGTCGAGGAGATCGACCTCGAGACCTGGCACGAGATGGACCTCGAGCCGACCGAGGAGCCCGAGGGGTGGGCTGGATCGGCGAAGCAGGAGGAGGACGAGGAAGAGGAGGAGGAGGAGGAAGAAGAGGAAGAGGACGACGACTGGGACGACGACGACGACGACGATTGGGACGAGGACGAGGAGGAAGAAGACGGAGACCGGGACGAGTACTGATGCCCGGCCCACTCTAGACTGCGCTGAGATCCCTCCCTGAGCGACGACCGCGACAGCTGGCTCCACGAGAAGGAATCGGCGTGGCTGTACCGCGAAGTGGCCCGCGCCGAGCCTGACCCCCGCAAGGGCGCCCTGTTCCTGAAGCTCGCCGCCGCGGCGGAGGAGCAAGCCGAGCACTGGCACGCCCGCGTGGCCGCCGCCTCTGGGGCGCCCCCGCAGGCGTTTCAACCCTCTCTGCGCGCGCGCATCGTCGCGCACTTGGTCCGGCGCCTCGGTCCCCGCTCGCTGCGCGGAGTGCTCGCCGCGATGAAGCTCCGCGGGCTCTCGATCTACGGCGCGCCGCTCAATGCGGCGGGACACGCGATGCCGACCTCGGCCACCGATGTGGGCGCGCGCCATCGAAGCAGCGTCGGCGGCAATCTCCGCGCCGCCGTCTTCGGCGTGAACGACGGACTCATCTCCAATGCGAGTCTCGTCCTCGGCGTTGCCGGAGCGGGCGCCGGCAGCGCATACGTGCTCACCGCCGGCGCCGCCGGGCTGCTGGCCGGAGCGCTGTCGATGGCCTCCGGGGAATACGTCTCGGTGCGCTCCCAGCGCGACATGTACGAGTACCAGATTGCGCTCGAGCGCGCCGAGGTCGCCGCCTACCCCGAGGAGGAGGCCGAGGAGCTCGCGCTCATCTACCAGGCGCGGGGCATCGACATCGAGCAGGCGAGAGACATGAGCCGCGCGCTGCTCGCAAAGCCGGAGCAGGCGCTCGACGTCCTCTCGCGCGAGGAGCTCGGTCTCAACCCGGACGACCTCGGCTCGCCGTGGAGCGCCGCGGGCTTCTCGTTCCTCGCGTTCGCGGTCGGAGCCGCCGTCCCGCTCGCGCCCTTCCTCGCAGGCCTGAGAGGCGCCGGAGGAATTGCGGTCGCCGCCGCCGCCACGCTCGTCGCGCTGTTCGCCGTGGGGATGATCCTCAGCCTCTTCACCGGCCGCTCCGCCTGGCGCGGAGCGCTGCGCATGGTGCTCATCGGCGGCGGCGCCGGGATAGTGAGCTTCGCCGTCGGCCGGCTGCTCGGCGCGGCGCTGCACTAGCCACGCGCCGCGGCACTGCCACGCGGCGCGGCGCGAGCCGTGGCGCGCGACGCTACGCTAATCGCCCGGCGCGTCCGGCTGCGATCGCTTGCGCTCGCGCAGCTGCGAGATCACCCGCAGCAGCGCCTCCGGATCGACGGGCTTCAGCAGATGCCCATCGAAGCCCGCGGCCCGGGCCGCCTCGAGATCGGTGGGGCGGCCCCAGCCGGTCAGCGCGATGAGGACCATCGCCCTCCCCCAGGGCGCCCGGCGGATGGCGCGGGCCGCCTCGTAGCCGCTCATGCCG
>JASHSR010000467.1 GCA_030038645.1 Gammaproteobacteria bacterium | reverse complement strand
GTCCGGCCGGCGCTCGTCTGATGCGAGGTCGCGCGCGGAGCCTCCGCATGAAGCCTCCGCATGGAGCCTCCGCGTGGAGCCTCCGCGTGGAGCCTCCTCGCGGAGCCTCCTCCTTCTCCTCGGGAAGCCAGCGTCCGCGGCGCCACTCCTCAGCGCTGCTTGAATCCCTCGGGCGTGAGCTGATGCCGCGCGAGCAGCTTGTAGAAGTCCGTGCGGTTGCGCTTCGCGAGCCGCGCGGCCTGGCTCACATTGCCGCCCGTGATCTGCAGGATCTGCGAGAGATAGCTGCGCGTGAACTCATCGCGCGCCTCATCGAACGAGGGCAGCCGTCCGGGCACGCCCCCCAAGGACTGCTGCACCAGCTCGACCGGAATGATGGGCGTCTGCGACAGCGCGACGTTCTGGCGCACGACGTTCTGCAGCTGGCGGATGTTGCCGGGCCAATCCGCTGTTGCGAGGAGCTCGACCGCCTCGGGCGCGTAGATCTTGCGCACGCCGCTCTCCTTCGCGATCTGCGCGAGGAAGTGGGCGACGAGCAGCGGGATGTCCTCGCGGCGGCGGTGGAGCGGCGGCATCTCGATGTGAACGACGTTCAGCCGGTAGTAGAGATCCTCGCGGAACTGCCCGCCGCTCATGAGCTGCTGCAGATCGCGGTGCGTCGCGGAGATGACGCGCACGTTCACGGCGATCGCATCCGTGCTGCCGACGGGGCGGATTACATTCTCCTGCAGTACCCTGAGAAGCTTCACCTGCAGCCGCATCGGCATGTCGCCGATCTCATCGAGCATCAGCGTGCCGCTGTCGGCCGCCTGGAAGAGGCCGCGATGCGCGCGCATCGCGCCGGTGAACGAGCCTTTCTCGTGGCCGAACAGCTCCGACTCGAGCAGGTTCTCGGCCATGGCGCTGCAGTTGATCGCGACGAAGGGCTTGTTGCGGCGCGGGCTCGCCTGATGGATGGCGCGGGCGAGGATCTCCTTGCCCGTCCCGCTCTCCCCCGTGATGAGCACGCGCGCGTCGGTTCCGGCGACCATGTGCGCCTGCGCGAGCTTCTCCTCCATGAGGGAGCTGCGCGTCACGATCTCCGCGCGCCAGTCCTCGTCCGAGGCGCCGAAGCCCGAGATGCGCAGCGCCTTCTGCACCTGATCGAGCAGCTCCTGCTTGTCGACCGGCTTGGTGAGGAAGCCGAACGCGCCCATCTGGGTCGCCTGCACCGCATCGGGGATGGTGCCGTGCGCGGTGAGGATGATCACCTTCAGGCCCGGCCAGCGATGCTGCAGCTCCTTCAGCAGCCCGATGCCGTCCATCTGGTCCATGCGCAGGTCGGTGATGACGAGGTCCGGGCGGAAGCGGCTCGCCGCGGCGAGCGCTTGCGCGCCACTCTCGACGGCCTCCACGTCGTAGCTCTCCGCTCGCAGGCGGATCGTGAGCAACCGCAACAGTCCGGGATCGTCGTCGACCACGAGGATGCGCGCCTTGCGTTTGCCGGTTTGGTTCACTGTGTCTGTCCTTCCGTCCCGGACTTGCGCCGGTTGAGGGAGCGCTCGATGTTCGCGATCGCGTTGAGCTTGGCGCGGGTCTTCTCAAGCTCTTTGCGCAGCCGCGCGTTCTCCTCCGTCTCGGCCTGCAGCCGCCGATTCGCGGCGACCGTGAGCTCGTGGTCGTTGCGCGCGGACTCCATCTGCAGGCGCTGGTTCTCATCCGCGAGCTCGAGCTGGCGCTCGACGTCCCGCAGCACCAGCACGGCGAGCGCGCGCTCCGAGGGCGTCAGGGTGATGGGAGAGGCGAGCACGTTGCGCAGCAGCTGCCGGGCGTGCGCCGGGTCGAAGCCGGGGTGGCCCGGAGCCGCGAGCACCAGGGCGTACTCGAGCTCGTCGCTCGGGGTGGTCGGGGAGGAATCGTAATCTTGCTTGACCGTGGCGAGGATCTGCGCTTGCTCGGCCGGCGCGCCCTCGACCAGCCGCTGGACTACCTCGAGGCGGTTGGCGAGCAGAACCGCGGAAGTCACGGCCGGGTCGACCGGCGGCGGAGCATCCACCTTGTGCGGCGCCTTCACCCCGAAGGGGAGCGCACAGCCGCCAAGCACGGCTACGGCGATCAGCGCCACGGCTGCGGCTGCGGGCGCGGTGGCGCGCGCCATGGCCGAGGTGGCCCCTCGCTCAAGCGGCATGCGCACGATCTCGCGGGCGGACCGTCGCCACATCGCCGGGCCGTACGAGCGGCATGGTGATCCGGAAGTGCGCGCCGGGATACTCGCCGTCCACGATCCGGACCGTGCCGCCGTGGGCGGTCACGAACTCGAGGACGACGGACAGCCCGATCCCCGTGCCCTTGACGCTCACGCCCTTCGCCGCCTTGCCGGTGTAGAACGCCTCGAAGACGTGCGTCCGCTCATCCGGCGGTATGCCGGGGCCGCTGTCGGCCACGTCGAGCACCAGCTGACCATTCGTCGTGTGCGCCCCCATATGAATCGATCCGCCTTTCGGGGAATATTTGATGGCATTCGATAGCAAGTTGTCCAGGATCAAGCGCAGCTTGCCGCGATCGGCGACCAGGGTCAC
>JASHSR010000466.1 GCA_030038645.1 Gammaproteobacteria bacterium | reverse complement strand
TCGGCCGCCGCGCCGCAGGCGAGCAGCCCGCTCGCGGTCAGGACGAGAGTCGTTCTCCTGAATTGCATGGCAGATACCTCCGTCGGAAGCCTTGGAGGCGAGCGTGCATGCCGCGGCTTAAGAGAACCTTAAGCCCCGGCCGGGGGAAACTCCACCGTGACCCGCAGGCCGTGCGGCTGCGCATCCCCGAGGCTCACGCGGGCGCCGTGCCGATCTGTGATCGCCTTCACGATGGCGAGGCCGAGCCCCGTGCCGCCGTCCGCCGCGTCGGGTCGGCGGACGAAGCGGTCGAAGGCGCGCTCGCGCTCGCCCTGCGGAATGCCGGGCCCCGTGTCCTGCACCTCCAGCACCGCCGCCGGACGGCCCGCATCCGCGGCCGCTCGCGCCCGAATCTGCACCTGCACCCGCCCGCCCTGCGGCGAGTACCGCACGGCGTTGTCCACCAGATTGCGCACCAGAATCCTGAGCGCATCGGCATCGCCGGCGACCTCGGGGAAGCCCTCGGCCTCGAGGCTCAGCTCGACGCCCCGCTCGGCGGCGAGCGCGTCCACATCGGCGATCCCGGCGCGCGCGCACGGCTCGAGGGCGACGCGGTGCAGCTGCATCGGCGCGCCCTCCGGCTCGCTGCGCGCGAGCGTCAGCAGCTGGCTCGCGAGATGGATCGCGCGATCCACCGCGGCGCCGAGCCGCGCGCGGGCCTGCCGGCGGTCGGCCTCGTCGCGGGCGCGGTCGAGCAGTTGCAGCTGCAGCGACAAGGCGGTGAGGGGGGAGCGCAGCTCGTGAGCGGCATCGGCGACGAAGGCGCGCTGCTTGCCGAAGGCGTCGGACAGCCGCGCGAGCAGGCGGTTCAACTCTTCGATGAGCGGCGCAGTCTCTGCCGGCAGCTGCGGGTCGTGGATCGGCACGAGGCTCCGCGCGTCGCGCCGCTGCACCTCCACGGCGAGCCGCCTGAGCGGCGCAAGGCCGCGCCCGACGATCCAGACCACGGCCGCGGCCATGGCGAAGAGGACCAGCAGCAGCGGAGCGAGCACGCGCAGGGCGGCCTCGCGCGCCAGCCGGTCTCGCACGCTCCAAGGCTGTGCGACCTGGATGACGCCCCAGACCGTGTCGAGGCTGTACACGCGCCAGCGCTCGCCGGCGAGCGTCATATCCGCGTAGCCGAGGATCGCGATGCGCGGAATGACCGGCAGTCCGGGACGAGAGGAGCTGTAGTGGACGGTGCCGAACGGGTCCCAGATCTGCACGATGTAGTCGGAGGCGGCGCTCGAAGTAGCGGGCAGCTGCACGCCCGGTCCCAGCGCGGCTTGGTCGCGCAGAGAGAGCGCCATCTGGTGCAGCTGGTAATCGAGCAGCGTCGAGGTCTCCGCGAGCATGCGGTCGTAGGTGATCAATCCGGCGCAGACGGCCGTCACCGCAACCAGCGCAAGCAGGCCGGCGAGCAGGCGTGTGCGGATCGATTTCATGGCGCGCGGCACCCTCAGCGCTTGGGCACGCAGTAGCCGACGCCGCGCACCGTCCGGATCGCATCGCTCCCGAGCTTGCGCCGCAGCGCGTGCACGTACACCTCCACCGCGTTGCTCTCGATCTCTCCGCCCCAGCCGTAGAGCCGATCCTCGAGCTGAGCGCGGGAGAGGATCGCTCCCGGCCGCAGCAGCAGCGCCTCGAGCACCGCGAACTCGCGCGCCGAGAGCGCGACCGGCTCCCCGCTCCGCGAGACCTCGTGGGTCACCGGATTCAAGCGGATGCCCGCATGCTCGATCACGGGGTCGCCGCGCCCCGCGCCACGGCGCAGGACGGATCGCATCCGGGCCGCGAGCTCGTCCAGATCGAACGGCTTGACGAGGTAGTCGTCCGCCCCCGAGTCGAGGCCGGCGACGCGGCTTTGCACGTCGTCGCGAGCGGTGATGATGATCACGGGCGCCGTCGTGCCCCGGCTGCGCGCCTCGCGCAGCACGTCGAGGCCCGCGCGCTTCGGGAGTCCCAGGTCGAGCAGCACGATGTCGAAGCCCGAGCCGTCGAGCGCCGCCGCGGCGCTCGCCCCGTCGCGTATCCAATCGACCGTATGGCCGTCCTGCTGCAAGGCGGTCCTCACCGCCTCGGCGATCATTCTGTCGTCTTCGACCAGCAGGACGCGCATGGCCGCCAGTCTACGCGCATGCCCGCGAGGCGCCGCTCATCCTGCGACTTCGCCGCGCGCGAGCGGCAAGCCCCGCGCATGCCCGCGAGCCTGCGGCTGCGCCCCGAAGTCCGCGCCCGGACGCTCCCGCGCGGGCTCAACCGCGATACAGCTCCGCGCTCGCAAGAAAGCCGCTGCCGCTGTTGCCGCCGGCGATCAGCACCGTGCCGTTCGCCAGGAGCGTCGCCGTGTGCAGGGAGCGCGCGGTGCCGAGATTTGCGGCCGCGACGAACCGTCCCGAGGACGGATCGTAGAGCTCCGCGCTCGCGAGGAAGCCGGTGCCGCTGAAACTGTCGTTGCCACCGGTAATCAGGACCCCGTCGCCCCTCAGGCGCGTTGCGGTGAAAGAGTCGCGCGCCGCGCGGAGGCTTCCGGTCGCGATGAACCGGCCCATCGCCGGGTAGTAGAGCTCCGCGCTTGCCAGCGCTCCGTCGCTACTGTCTCCGCCGACGATGAGCACGCCGCCGTGCTCGAGGAGCGGCGCACGGGCGCCCTGACGCGCAGTGTGGAGCCCGCCGGTCGCAACAAACCGCGCCGCCTCTGCCGCTCGTCTCGCATGACCCGGCCGCCTGCCTGCGCTCGACGGCTCCGCCGCGCTCGGCGCCTCCACGGCGGCCCTGCGTCCCGCCGGATCGTAGAGCTCCGCGCTCGCGAGCAGGCCGCTCGTGCCGCCGCCTCCGGCAATCAGCACGCGGCCGCTCCTCAAGCGCGTCGCGCTATGAAAAGCGCGGCCGGTCTGCAGACTTGCGGTGGCGGTGAAGAACCCCGTCGCCGGATCGTAGAGCTCCGCGCTCGCAAGGGTGCCGTTGTTGCCGTCCCCTCCGGCAACCAGCACCTTGCCGTTCGCGAGCAGCGTCGCCGTGTGCGAGTCGCGCTCCGTATTCAGGTTGCCGGTGACGGTGAAGAGGCCGGTCACCGGATCGTAGAGCTCCACGGCCGCGATGATGCCGTCGCTCCCATAGCCTCCGACGATCAAAGTCTTGCCGTTCGCGAGCAGCGTTGCGGTCGCGTCTTGGCGCGCGATGTTCAGGCGGCCGGTGACCGTGAAGCGGCCGGTCGTGGGGTCGTAGAGCTCCGCACTGTCCAGGACGCCGCTGCTGTTGCCTCCGCCGGCGACCAGCACCTTGCCGTCCCGCAAGCGCGTCGCCGTGTGCGAGCTGCGCGCGATGTTCAGGCGGCCGGTCGGGACGAAGGCGCTGCTCTGCTCGGGCGATCGCTCGCGTCCGCTACGCGTGGGGTTCAAGGGCTCCGGCCGGTGACATCGTCAACGGCGATTCTCGCCCCCTGAGGTGGCAGAGGTCTAGGCCTGCGTGCTCACGAGGTTCCCGGTCGAGGACTTCGTGCCGAGATCCGCCGCGAGCGTGTTGAGAAAGCTTCCGAGCGTCGCCGGGTTGCCGGTCGATGCGCCGAATGCGCTCACCAGGTTGTTGAAGCTTTGCTGGAGCGCCGTGAGGGAAGAGCTGGTCGAGGTCGCCGTGGTCGAGGTCGCAGTGGTCGAGGCTGT
>JASHSR010000465.1 GCA_030038645.1 Gammaproteobacteria bacterium | reverse complement strand
AGAGAATAGTCCATGCTCGGCGCGCTTCTCACGCTCGTCATCCTCGCCGCGGTGGCCTACGCGCTCGCCGTCGCTCCGGTCGGTGGCGGGCTCGCGTTGCTCTTCATCGCCGCGGTGCTCGTCCTGGCCTACCACCGACTGAGCCTCCTCGCCTACTCGGTGGCGTTCACTGTTCTGCTCGCCGCGTACGCGGCGCTCGGCGCGACCGCATGGCCGTGGAAGATCTTCCTCGGGATCCTGCTCGCGCTACTTTGGGCCCTCAACGTGAGGCCGCTGCGCAAAGCGCTCATCACCCGGCGGTTCATGAGGACCTACTTGAGGCTCCTGCCCTCGATGTCGTCCACGGAGCGTGAGGCGCTCGAGGCCGGCACGGTCTGGTGGGACGGTGAGCTCTTCACGGGAGCGCCGCGCTGGGAGCGGCTGCTCGCGGCGCAGCCCCCGCAGCTCTCGGCCGAGGAGCAGGCGTTCCTCGACGGGCCGTGCGAGGAGCTCTGCCGCATGATCGACGACTGGGACATCACCCATCGGCGCGGCGACATGCCTCCGCAGGTCTGGGAATACCTGCGCACGCGCGGCTTCTTCGCGATGATCATCCCGAGGAGGTACGGCGGGCTCGAGTTCTCCGCCTATGCCCACTCCTGTGTGCTCGCGAAGATCGCGAGCCGCAGCACCACGGTGTCCTCGACCGTGGCGGTGCCGAACTCGCTCGGCCCCGCGGAGCTGCTCAACCATTACGGCACGGAGGAGCAGAAGAATCATTATCTGCCCCGGCTCGCGCGCGGCGAGGAGATTCCCTGCTTCGCGCTCACCGGGCCGCGGGCCGGCTCGGATGCCGCGTCCATCCCCGATACGGGCATCGTGAGCCGGGGCACCTGGCAGGGGCGCGAGGTCGTCGGCATCCGGCTCAATTTCTCCAAGCGCTACATCACGCTCGCGCCGGTCGCGACGGTGATCGGCCTCGCCTTTCGGCTGTTCGATCCGCAGGGCCTGCTGCCGGACCGGGCGACGCCCGGATCGAGCGACGATCGCTCTCGTCGCGACCCCGCCGATCTCGGCATCACCTGCGCGCTCGTCCCGCGGGGCACGCCGGGCATCACGATCGGGCGGCGCCATTTCCCTCTCAACATTCCGTTCCAGAACGGTCCCATCCAGGGCCAGGACGTCTTCGTCCCGCTCGATTTCATCATCGGCGGTCCGCGGATGGCCGGCCAGGGCTGGCGCATGCTCGTCGAGCAGCTCTCCGTCGGCCGCTGCATCTCGCTGCCGTCCAACGCGACCGGCGGCGCCAAAGCCGCGGTGTGGGCGACCGGCGCCTATGCGCGCATCCGGCGCCAGTTCAATGCATACATCGGCCGGTTCGAGGGCGTGCAGGCGATCATCGCGCGCATGGTCGGGCTCACGTACATCATGGACGCGGCGCGCTCCGTCACGGCGGGCGCCATCGACGGCGGCGAGAAGCCTTCCGTCCCTTCCGCGATGCTCAAGTATCACGTCACGGAAATGGGACGGCAGGTCGCGAACGACGCGATGGACGTGCACGGCGGCAAGGCGATCTGCATGGGCCCGCGCAACTATCTCGCGCGCGGCTACGAGAGCATTCCGATCGCCATCACGGTCGAAGGCGCGAACGCGCTGACGCGCAACCTCATCATCTTCGGCCAGGGCGCCATC
Organism: Gammaproteobacteria bacterium; assembly: GCA_030038645.1. Lineage (GTDB taxonomy): Bacteria > Pseudomonadota > Gammaproteobacteria > Steroidobacterales > Steroidobacteraceae > JASHUC01. The sequence continues at coordinate 3,037 of JASHSR010000465.1, read as the reverse complement.
CGCTGCCACCCGTTCGTGCTGCGGGAGATGAACGCGGCGCGCGATCCGGACCGCCGCAAGGGCGTCGACGAGTTCGACGCGGCGCTCTTCGGTCACATCGGATTTGCGATCTCGAACGCCGTGCGCTCGCTCGTCATGGCGCTCACGCTCGCGCGCTTCGAGAGCGTGCCCGACAAGGGCGCGACGCGCCGGTACTATCAGCACGTCGTGCGCTTCAGCGCCTCGTTCGCGTTCGCGGTGGACGTGGCGATGCTCACGCTCGGCGGCTATCTCAAGAAGAAGGAAAGCCTCTCCGCGCGGCTCGGTGATGTGCTCTCCGCGATGTATCTCGCCTCGATGGTCCTCAAGCACTACAACGACGAGGATCAGCCGCCGGAGGATCTGCCGGTCGTCGAGTGGGCGTGCCGGCATCTGCTGTACCACGCGCAGGAGCAGCTGCACGGATTCCTCCGCAACTTCCCGAGCCGATTCCTCGCGGGCGTGATGCGGCTCCTCACCTTTCCGCGGGGGCTCACGTACTTCGCGCCCGCCGACCGGCTCGGCCGCCGCGTCGCTCAGCTCGTGACGAGCGCGACCGGGACCCGCGAGCGGGTGTGCCGCTTCATCTACTCGACGCGCGAGCCGGGCAATCCGCTCGGCCTGCTGCAGGAAGCGCTGATGCTCGCGTCCGCCGTCGAGCCCCTCGAGCAGCGCATTCGAGTGGAAGGAGTCCGCACGGGCCGCGTGACCGCGCTCGATCTGCCGGGCCGAATCGAGCAGGCGCTTGCCGCCGGCATCCTCTCCGAGGCCGAGGCGGCGAGCCTGCGCGAGTACGACCGCTCCTGCATGGAGCTCATCCGCGTCGACGACTTCGCGCCCGAGGAGATCGGCGCCGAGGCGCAGCCCCGGCCGCAGGCCGCAGCCCGGTCCGGCGCGCACGTCGCATGACACGCGACCGCGCCATCCTGCACGTCGACATGGATGCGTTCTACGCGTCCGTCGAGCAGCGCGACGACCCGAGCCTCGCAGGCAAGCCGGTCATCGTCGGCGGCCCGAGCGCGCGCGGCGTCGTCGCGGCCGCGAGCTACGAGGCGCGCCGTTTCGGCATCCGCTCCGCGATGCCGATGCGCGCGGCGCTCGAGCGCTGTCCGCACGCGACCTGCGTGCGGCCGCGCATGCGGCGCTACCAGGAGATCTCCGGCCGCATCTTCGCGATCTTCCGCGATCTGACGCCGCTCGTGCAGGGACTCTCCCTGGATGAGGCCTTCCTCGATGTGACGGCGAGCTGCGACCCTCCGGCGCGCGTCGCGGCCACGGTCAAGGCGCGCATCCGCGAGGCGACGGGCCTCATCGCCTCGGTCGGCGCCGGCCCGAGCAAGCTCGTGGCGAAGATCGCCTCGGACCTGGGCAAGCCCGACGGCCTCATCGTCGTCGCGCCGGACCGCGTCCGTGAGGTGCTGGATCCGCTCTCCGTGCGGCGCCTGCCCGGGCTCGGCGGCAAGACGGGCGCGCGGGTCGAGGCGGCCGGAATCGCGACGCTCGGGGAGCTGCGCCGGGCTTCCGATGCGATCCTGTGGCCCATCTTTGGGCGCTACAGCGCGCGCGCTCGCGAGCGCGCGAGCGGGATCGACGAGCGCCCGGTCATCGCCGATAGAGATGAGAAGTCGGTGAGCGCCGAGGATACCTTCGACCGTGACATGGCCGATGCGCGCGCTCTTCAGGTTGAGCTCACGCGGCTCGCGGACCGCGCCTGCGCGCGCGTGCGCGCCAAGTCGCTGGCGGCCGGCTGCGTCGCCGTGAAGATCCGGCGACACGACTTCGCGACCTTCACGCGCAGGCGTAGCATTGCCCCGCCCACGCAGGACCGGCGTACCGTCGCGAGCGTCGCGTCCGAGCTGCTCGCCTGCTGGCTCGACCAGCATCCCGGGGCGAAACTTCGACTGCTCGGCGTTGCCTTAACAAATTTGAGCCCGGCGACCCAGCTCGGATTATTCTACGAAGCGCGACCGCGCCTCGACGCCGCGGTCGATGCGATCTGCGAGCGCTTTGGGAGGCATGCACTGCGGCGCGCCAACCAGCTTTGAGTAGTATCGGCGTATGTATCTCTCGTTCTTCGGCCTCAACGAAAAGCCGTTCGCGATCACACCGGATCCGCGATATCTGTATTTGAGCGAGCGCCACGCTGAAGCTCTAGCTCATTTGCTCTACGGCATCAACGAGGCCGGCGGGTTCGTCCAGCTCACCGGCGAGGTGGGCACCGGCAAGACGACGGTCGTCCGCTCGCTCCTCGCCCAAACGCCGCAGAACGCCGAGATCGCGCTCATCCTCAATCCGCGGATGACCGCGCCCGAGTTTCTCCTCACCATCTGCGAGGAGCTCGGAATCGGCGTTCCGGACTCCGCCACGCAAAGCCTGAAGGACCTGGTCGATATCCTCAGCCACTACCTGCTGCGCGCGCACAGCGCCGGGAAGCGCATCGTGCTGGTCGTGGACGAGGCGCAGAACCTCGCGCCGGACGTTCTGGAGCAGGTGCGCCTGCTCACGAATCTCGAGACCAACACGCAGAAGCTCCTGCAGATCATCCTGATCGGCCAGCCGGAGCTGCGCGAGCTGCTCGACCGGACCGAGCTGCGGCAGCTCGCGCAGCGCATCACCGGGCGCTACCACCTCTGTCCGCTGCTGCGCCAGGAGACGGCCGCCTACGTCCTGCACCGGCTGCGCGTGGCGGGCGCGACGAGCGACATCTTCACCGCTCCCGCGCTGTCGGAGGCGCACCGGCTGTCGGGCGGCGTGCCTCGCGTCATCAACGTCATCTGCGACCGGGCGCTGCTCGGGGCCTACACGCAGGACCGGCATCGCGTGACGGCCTCGATGATGCGCCGCAGCGCCCAGGAGGTCTTCGGGCGCCGCCTGCTGCCGCGATGGCTCCCCTGGAGCGCGGCGGCCGCGACAGCGGTGGTGCTCGCGCTGGGCGCCGTCGCCCTGTGGCAGCTCGATTCAGGCGGCGTCTGGGGCCACGGCCCGGTGTCCGCGCGAGCCGGCACCGCTGCCGCCCGCG
>JASHSR010000464.1 GCA_030038645.1 Gammaproteobacteria bacterium | reverse complement strand
ACTGCCGCGCCTGCCGGGCGGCGCGCCGCTCGGCGGGGAGATCCTGAGCCACGACTTCGTCGAGGCGGCGTTCATGCGCCGCGCGGGCTACGAGGTATGGCTGCTGCCGGACCTCGAGGGCAGCTGGGAGGAAGTGCCGTCGAACATCATCGACTTCGCGGCGCGCGACCGACGCTGGGCGCAAGGCAATCTGCAGCACGGCAACGTCGTCACGATGCGCGGGCTGCACTGGCTGAGCCGGGTGCACATGCTCACGGGCATCCTCTCCTACGCCACCTCGCCCATCTGGTTCGCCGTGCTGATCTTGAGCTCGATTCTCACCTGCCAGGCGGCGCTGCACCCCCATCACTACTTCGAGCCCGGGATGTACTCGCTGTTTCCGAGCTGGCCCGACTACCGCGACGGCGAGATCGACTTCCTGCTCACCGGCACGATCGCGGTGCTGCTGATCCCGAAGCTGTTGGGCTTCACGCTCGCGCTCCTGCGGCCCGCCCTGCGGCGCGGCTTCGGCGGCGCCGTGCGTCTCGGCGCGAGCCTGCTCCTCGAGCAGCTCTTCAGCGTCCTCCTCGCCCCGCCGATGATGGTGTTCCACTCGACGTTCGTGGTCTCGACGCTCGCGGGCAAGCCGGTCGCCTGGAACGCGCAGGAGCGTGGCGACCGCGGAGTGAGCCTGCTCGAGGCGCTGTGGCGGCACAAGTGGCACATGCTGCTCGGGCTCGCGTGGGGCGCCGCGATCCTGCTCATCGCGCCGAAATTCATCTGGTGGATGACGCCGGTCCTCGCGGGGTTGCTGCTCTCTGCACCGCTCACCGCCATCTCGAGCCACGCGGGCGTGGGCCGCTTGGCGCGCCGCTGCGGACTGCTGCTCACGCCGGAGGAGCGGTCGCCGCCGCGCGAGCTCGCGCTGCTGCGCGAGCGGCTCGAGCGCGAGGACTCCCCCGAGCGCGTCCCGCTTGCCGCGATTGCGTCGCCGGCGGCTTCCGCGCCGGCCGTACCTGCGCTCGCCGTTCCCGCGCCGGCGCCACTCTCGATGGACGCCGCGCCGGCCGTCTACTTGAGCCTGCGCGGCGCGGCCTCGGGCGCCTTCCGGGCTGCCGTCACCGCCCTCGTGGGCACGAGGCGCGAGCCTCTGAGCCGGTGACTTGCCGCAGACCGCGGCCGCGGGCAGCATCGACCGCACCATGCGGCTGTCGGTGCTCGATCAATCGCCCGTCTCCTCCGGCTCGACGCCGGCGGAGGCGCTTCGCCACACGATCGAGCTCGCGCGCCTCGCCGACCGGCTGGGATACGAGCGCTACTGGATCGCGGAGCACCATGCGACGCAGACGCTCGCGAGCCCGGCGCCTGAGATCCTGATCGCCCGCCTCGGCGCGGAGACGGAGCGCATCCGTATCGGCTCCGGAGGCGTCATGCTGCCGCACTACAGCCCGCTCAAGGTGGCCGAGCAGTTCCGGATGCTGCACGCCCTCTATCCTGACCGCGTGGACCTCGGCATCGGCCGGGCGCCCGGCGGGAGCCCCCTCGAGGCGTTCGCGCTGCGGCGCGAGCGGCTCGAGACGCCGATGCCCGATGACTTTCCGGATCAGCTGATCGAGCTCATGGGCTTCCTGCACCACGAGTTTGCGGCCCGCCACCCGTTCAGCCGCATCCGCGTCTCGCCCGACACGCCGGGCTGCCCCGTCGTGTGGCTCCTCGGGTCGAGCCTGTGGAGCGCCTCCGCCGCGGCGCAGCTCGGCCTGCCGTACGCGTTCGCCCACTTCATCGCCCCGGAGCCCACGCGGGCCGCGATCGAGCACTACCGCGCCCAGTTCCAGCCCTCGCGATACCTGTCCGAGCCCCGTGCGATCGTCGCGCTGGGCGCGGTCTGTGCCGAGACGGACGAGGAGGCGGACCGGCTCTCGGCGAGCGTGCGCCTGATGGGGCGCCGCCTGCGGCAGGGCGACCTGCGCCCGGTTCCGACGGTCGAGGAGGCGCTGCGCGAGCTCGCGACGCAGAGCCCCTTCGTCCCCGGCGATTCGGGCGAGTGGCCGCGTCACGTGGTCGGCTCTCCGGGCACGCTGCGCGGCCGGCTCGAGGAGATTGCGGGCGCCTTGCGCGTCGAGGAGCTGATGATCGTCACGATCGTCCACGACCCTGGCGCGCGGCTGCGCTCCTACGAGCTGCTCGCGCGAGCGTTCGGCCTGCAGCAGTGCTAAAGTTCGCGGATCGATGAGGGGAGGGGAGACCTATGCTTCGTGCATCTGCGTGGCTCGCGGCGGCCCTGTCCGCCGTCCTAGGGTTATCGACGATCTCGGCGGACGCCGCTGGGCACCACCACGCCCGCGCGTCCATTCCCGCGTACATCACGGCGGCCGTGAACGATTCCGCGCGCCCGGACGCGGACAAGCAGGTCGATGCGGAGCGCAAGCCCGCCGAGACACTCGCGCTCTCGCACGTGAAGCCGGGCGACAGTGTCGCGGAGCTCATGCCCGGGGGAGGATACTTCACGCGTATGCTGAGCGCGGTGGTCGGTCCCTCGGGGCATGTGTACGCGATCGTGCCGCCGCCGATGCCGCCCAGGCCGGGGATGCGCATGCGCATGGACATGGGAGCGGCGGCCAAGAAGATCGCTGCCGATCCGCACTACTCGAACGTGACGGTGCTCGCGACATTGGGCACGGACAACCTCGGGCTTCCCGGGCCGGTCGATCTGGTCTGGACGACGGACAATTACCACGATTTCCACAATGGTCCGCACGCCGACATCGCCGCTTTCAACAAGCTCGTGTTCGACGCGCTGAAGCCCGGTGGAATCTTCCTCGTGGTCGATCACGCGGGAGCGGCGGGTACCGGCACCACGCAGACGAGAACTCTGCACCGGATCGATCCGGCGGCGGCGCGCAAGGAAATCGAGGCTGCCGGATTCAAGCTGGTCGCGCACAGCAATGCGCTGCGCAACCCGCAGGACCCGCACACGGCTCGGATCTTCGATCCCTCGATCCGTGGCCACACGGACAAGTTCATGTACCGGTTCGAGAAGCCGAAGTCCTGAGGCGCTATCCCGCCGGAGTGAAGCCGAACACGTCGCCGTAGAAGGCGAGCTCGGCCTCGAGCGAGCAGATGATGCTCTCGGCCTTGCGAAAGCCGTGCTGCTCGCCCTCGAACTCGACGTACGCGACGGGCACGCCCTTGGCCTGCAGCGCCGCCACGATCGCGCGAGACTGGCTCGGCGGGACGACCTTGTCCTCGGCGCCTTGGAAGGTGATGAGCGGCGCGCGGAACGCGTCGAGGTGGCGGATGGGGGCGCGCGCCTCGTAGACGGCGCGGCCCTGCGGCAGCGGAGCGACGAGCCGGTCGAGGTAGCGGCTCTCGAACTTGTGCGTGTCGCGCGCGAGCGCCTCGAGATCGCTCACGCCGTAATAGTTGGCGCCGGCCTTGAACACGTCGTGGAACGCGAGCGCGGCGAGCACGGTGAAGCCGCCGGCACTGCCGCCGCGAATCGCCGCGCGGGTGCCATCCGCCCGGCCGGTCTCGGCGAGATACCTCACGCCGGCGACGACATCGTCGACATCGACGACGCCCCAATTTCCCTCCAGGCGCTCGCGGTACGCGCGGCCGTAGCCGCTGCTGCCGCCGTAGTTCACGTCGAGCAGCGCGAACCCGCGCGAGGTCCAGTACTGCGTCGCGAGGCTGAGCTCGGGCTTCGAATGGCTGGTCGGCCCTCCGTGAGCCTTCACGATGAGCGGGGGCTGCTCGCCCTCCGGCGCGCGGAAATCCGCGTTGGCCGGCGGATAGAAGAAGGCGTGCGCGGAGCGCCCGCCCGTGGTCGGATACTCGATCGGCTGGGCGACGGAGAGATACCGCGCATCCACCTTCAGCTCGCCGGGCGCGCGAAGGACCCGGTGGCCCCCGGTCGCGAGATCGACGGCGACGACGGCCGGCTCCTCGATCGCGGAGGCGGCGATGGCGACCGCGGTGGTGGGCGAGAGCAGCTCGACGCTCGAGAGCCCCACGAACGGTAGATCCAGCTCGCGAACCGAGCCTGACGCCAGGCTCACGACGGCGAGCCGGTCTCGCGCGGCGACACCGTAGCGCACGACGGCGCGGCCGTCCCCCGTCAGCGCGTAGTTGGATTGCCCGAGCGTCCAGAGCGGACTCGCGAGCTCCGCCTCGACCGAGAAGACGGATTCCACTCGACCGCCTCGCAGCCGGTAGAGGTTCCACCAGCCCGAGCGGTCGGAGATGAAATAGAGCGTGCCGTCGGTGTCCCAGCGCGGCTCGACCACCGACTCTCGCGGGCCGCCGGCGATCGCCGTCACGCCGGAGAGGCCTGCCGGTGTTCGTTCCGCGACGTAGAGCGTCGTGGCATTCCAGGGCATGTCGGGGTGATTCCACGCGATCCACGCGAGGCGCCGGCCGTCCCGACTCAGGCGCGGGTACGCGACGAAATCGCTGGCGCCGAAGAGCACGGCGCCGGCGCTCTCCCTGTTGCTTGCACCACTGCGGCTCGCGGTCGCGCCTGCGGCGACGGGGCTTGCGGTCTCGTCTGCGGCGAGGCGGCTCGCGGTTCCGTGTGCGGCGACGCGGCCGACATCGATCGCGACGATCGTGTTCTTCGCCTCGCCCGAGCCCGTGTGATCCTCGCGCACACAGAGGAGCGAGGCTCCGGAGGGGTCGAGCTCGAAGTCGGCGTAGCGGTAGCCCTCCGGCGTGAGCGCGACGGGGCTCTCGCTCGCCCGCTGCATGTAGAGCCGCTGGTCGGGGAAGTGAGTGAAGTAGATTCGCTCGCGCCCGAGGCAGTAGGGCCGGCCACCATATTCGTGTACGCGCGTGCGCGCGTTGAAGCCGGCGGGCGTTTTCTCGACGATCGAGCCTTGCGAACCGGGCGCCGCGTCGGCGCGCGATCCAGGCGTCACGATCACGCAGCGGCCGCCCTCCGCGGGTCGGCTCTCCACCCAGTAGGGAGCTCCGTCCGACGCCTGCACGTAATTCAGCGCGATGGCCGAGCGCGCGAGATCCGCAGCCGCGATCGGCGAGCGCCAGGTTCCATAGGGAGATCGAATCACCGGTCCACGCTCCCTCGCGGGCGCAAATCGGGCGGTCGTCTCATCTCAATACCCCACGGCCTGTCCGGTGTCGTTGCGAAAATCGCTCGCGCCCAAGCGCTCGCCGGTCGCGAGGTCGATCTCGATGCACTCGCCGTCGCCGCGGATTCCGTAACCGATCCGGTACCCCTCGCTTTGCAGCAGGCGGACCGTGTCCGGCGAGAAGCGGTTCGGCTCGATGAAGATCCGGTCGGGCATCCACTGCTGATGAAAGCGTGGCGCATCGACCGCCTCCTGGATGTCGAGGCCGTAGTCTTCCACGCCGAGGAGGATGTTGGCGACTATCGTGATGATCGTCGGCCCCCCGGGTGTTCCTAGGACGAGCCAGAGCTTGCCGTTCTTCAGGACGATCGTCGGCGTCATCGACGAGAGCGGCCGCTTGCCGGGCGCGATGGCGTTCGCGGAGCCCTGGATCAGGCCGTACATGTTGGGCGCGCCGGCCTTGGAGGCGAAATCGTCCATCTCGTCGTTGAGCAGGAACCCGAGCGGGCCGACCGTGACCTTCGAGCCGAACGCTCCGTTGAGCGTCGTCGTGACAGAGACCGCGTTACCGTCGGCATCGACGACCGAATAATGCGTGGTCTGCTCGGACTCGTGTGCAGGCTCTACGATCGGGTGCTTGGCCGCGTACTGCAGCAGGTTCGGAAACGTCGACGGACGCACGAGCGAGGCGTTGCTGCTCGCCCGATCGGGCTCAATCGAGCTGCGCCACGCCGCGGCGTACCGCTTGTCGAGCAACTCCATCACCGGAGCGCCGCCGAAGTCCGGGTCGCCGAGGAACTCGGCGCGATCGAGAAAGGCGCGCCGGTAGGCCTCGGAGATGAGATGGATCGACTTCGCGGAATCGAGTCCGGCCTGCGTCAGGTCGAATCCTTCCAGGATGTTGAGCGCCTCGATCAGCGCGATGCCGCCCGACGACGGCGGCGGTGCGCTGATGATCTCGAGGTCGCGGTAGGTGCCGCGGACCGGTGTGCGGTCCTTCACCCGATAGTCCGCGAGATCCTGCGCGGTGATGATGCCGCCGCCCCGCTGGATGAAGGCGGCGATCTCGCGCGCCATCGCGCCGGTGTAGAAATCGTCGGGTTTCGCGGCGATGCGCTCCAGGGTCCGCGCGAGCTCGGGCTGCTTGAAGATGTCACCCTGCCGCCATCCCTTGCCGCCATTCTGGAAGATGCGCCTCGAGTCCGGGAACTGTGCAAGGCCGCGGTCGAGCGACATGAGGCGCGCATCGCGCCAGCTGAGCGCGTAGCCGTCGCGCGCGAGGCGGATGGCGGGCGCCATCACGCGCTTCAGTCCGAGCTTGCCGAAGCGCTGCTCGGCATAGACGAGCCCCTTCACCGAACCCGGCACGGCGATGGCGAGATAGCCAATGCGGCTCATATGCGGAATGACGTTTCCGCGGGAATCCTGGTACATGCGGGCCGTCGCCTTGCCGGGCGCCGTCTCGCGAAAGTCGATGAAGTGGGTCTCGCCGTTGCGCAGCCGGATGAGCATGAACCCGCCGCCGCCCAGGTTGCCGGCCTCCGGGTGGACCACCGGTATCGCGAATCCGGTCGCGACCGCGGCATCGATGGCGTTGCCGCCTGCCCGCAGCATCTCGACGCCCGCCTTCGAGGCGAGCTCGTGGACGCTCACGACCATTCCGTGCTCCGCATGCACCGGATGGAGGCTTCCCCCCGCAAGCGATGGTGGAGCGGCCGCTATGGCGGCGAGCAATACGAGAAGGGCGCGCGGGCGAATGTTCACGGAGTGTCCCGGAGTCGTCGTGGAAACGCGCAGTATAGCCGCGGAGGGTGCGCGCGCGGCATCGCACTTGGCGTCATGAACCGAGGGGTCTAGACTCGACATCGACGATCGGGCGATTCCATTTCAAGAAGAAGCCTCCGCGGTCATTCATGAGATCCTCCATCCTTCGCTTCGCCCTGCACGCATGCGTGATCGCCGGAGTTCTGCTGCCGGCCGCATGGGCCGGCAACGCGCCGGCCGCGGACAGCGCCGCCCCGTCCGGCGCCGGCGCCATCGAGAATTCGGTGGTGAAGATCTTCGCGACCGTGCGCTACCCCGCTCCCTTCAGGCCCTGGACCAAGCAGACGCCGCGCGACATCACGGCCTCCGGCGTCGTCATCGAGGGCGATCGCATCCTCACGAATGCGCACGCCGTGCTCTATGCGAGCGACATCCAAGTCCAGGCGACGAAGGAAGGGGACAAGGTCTCGGCGACGGTCGCCGCCGTCGCGCCGGGCATCGATCTCGCCGTGCTGAAGCTCGATGATCCGTCGTTCTTCCGGAACCATGCGCCCATCGCGCGCGCGAGCACGCTGCCGCAGATCAAAGATCCCGTGCTCGTCTACGGGTTTCCCGAGGGCGGCGACTCTCTGTCGATCACCAAGGGCATCGTCTCGCGCATCGAGTTCGTGCCGTACAACTTCCCCACCGACGGCCTGCGCATCCAGATCGACGCCGCGATCAATCCCGGCAACAGCGGCGGCCCGGCAATCGCGGGCAACGAGATGATCGGCCTCGCGTTCAGCCGCCTGGGCGGAGACGCTGAGAACATCGGCTACATCATTCCCAACGAGGAGATCGAGCTGTTCCTGCGAGGCATTGCCGGCGGGCACTACGACGGCAAGCCGGCCATCTACGATGAGCTGCAGACGCTCGAGAATACGGCGCTGCGCAGCTTCCTGAAGCTCGACAAGTCCGTGACGGGCGTCGTCGTGCACGAGCCCTACCGCTCCAATGCGGGCTATCCGCTCAAGGAATGGGATGTCATCACCCAGATCGCCGGCACGCCCATCGACGATGAGGGGATGATCAGCCTCAACCCGGACGTGCGTCTGAGCTTCCTCTACCTCGTCCAGAAGGACGTCAGGAACGGGAAGGTTCCGCTCACCATCGTTCGCGACGGCAGGACGATGCACATCGAGCTGCCCGTCTCGCACGAGCGGCCGCTGCTCATCCCGTATCTCGTCGGCGACTATCCTTCCTACTTCATCTACGGCCCGCTCGTGTTCTCCAAGGCGACGTCAGGCTTCCTGGCGGCGCTCAGCAACAATGCACGCCTGCTCAACAGCCTGAGCGCAATTCGCAGTCCCCTCGTGACCGAGCGCGCCGATCCGCCGAGCGCCGATCGGCAGGAGCTCGTGGTCGTGCCCTCACCGTTCTTTCCGAACAAGCTGGCGGAGGGATACGCCAATCACGCAGGCTCGGTCGTCTATTCCGTCAACGGCACGCGCGTGCGCAGCCTCGCGCAGCTCGTTGCGCTGCTGCGCGACCTGAAGGACGAGTACGTCGTGATCGAGTTCGACAATCGCGGCGGCGAGGCCGTCGTCTTCCCGCGCAAGGAGATGGTCGCGGCGACGGACGAGATTCTCACGGATAACGGGATCCGCGCCCAGGGCTCGCCCGACATGATGGCGATATGGCAGGGAAAGGCCGCAAAGTAGGCGCCACGGACGCGAGCGCGAAGCCGCGCCGCAAGGAGAGCTACTGAGCCCGGATTCCCTTACAATGAGGCGCAGCCGATCCGTGCAAAACCAGACCTGGGAGGAATGCCATGGCCTTTTCGCTCTACTCCGCGATCGTCCCGAGCTGTCAGCAGATCCTCGGATCCATTTCGGGCCTGCTCGTCAAGGCGGAGGCGTTTTGCAGCGAGAAGAAAATCGCCCCGCAGGACATCATCCAGGCGCGCCTCGCGCCGGACATGCTTCCCTTCGCCTATCAGGTGAAGTCGACGGCGGTCCACTCGCTCGGCGCCATCCAGGCCGTACGCAAGGGCCTCTTCTCGCCCGACATGACGCCGCCCCCCGATACGTTCGCGGCGCTGAAGGCCCAAGTCGCGGAGTCGATTGCCGGGCTCGGCAAGGTCAGCGCCGCGGAGGTCGACGGATTCATGGGGCGCGACATGCGCTTCTCGTTCGGAGAGCACCACATCGACTTCACCGCCGAGAACTTCCTGCTTTCCTTCGCGCAGCCCAACTTCTACTTCCACGCAACCACGGCCTACGACATCCTGCGCTGGAAGGGGCTCGCGATCGGGAAGCGCGACTTCATGGGCAAGCTGCAGTCGAAATAAATTCGAGATCGCGTGCGAAATAGAGGCGAGAAGCTCGTAAGCGGGCGTTACCGCATCAGCTCGAGGGGCTTCGGCAGCTTGCCGAGCAGCTCCGCGGAGAATTCCGCGTCGATGTGAAAGTACGCGAGGCGGGCGGCCTTCTCGGAGCGGTTTTCCCAGGCGTGGACCGTTCCGCGCTGGACGACGACATCGCTCTTCCGCAGGGTCACCTCGATGTCGTCGAGGATCAGAACGACCTCGCCCTCGATGACCACGACATAGTCGAGGGTCTTGGTTCGGTGCATCACCGTGCGTTTGCCGCCATCCTGGGGCGGATAGATGTCGATGAGGCGCAAGAGGTGGCCGGACACGGGCATGATCGTGAACTCGCGCTCGTTGGGCTCGCGCGCCTCGACGGACGTGAGCGCCGGAACCGGCCGCGAGGAGCTCCAAATCTCGAAGAAGTCGGCGCCGACGGAGCGGCCTCGCATCGGGTGGTGCTGCGGAGGCGATCCGTCGGAGAGGACGACCGACTTGCCTTTCTCGTCATGGCCGGTGACGACACGTCTGACGGGCTCGGTCACTGAGATCTCCTTTCGGACGGATGGCGGGCAATGCGGAAGCCATCATCACATATCCGTCGAATCGACAGAAGGCGCTCCGGTTGAGAAGCGACCGGACGCCACAGAAGGAGCACCATGCTCAAGATCCTACAGAGTACGCCGATCCCGCTCTTGCTCTTGGTCGCCACCACGCTCGAGGTCAGCGGGGACGCCGTCGTGCGTCTGGCGATCTATCAATACGCGGGCTTCGCCCGAGTCCCTTTGCTTCTCACAGGGGCGATGCTCCTCTTGGGGTACGGCTCCTTCTTGAACACCGCGCCCGTGAGCTTTGCGCGCGTCGTCGGCCTTTATATCGCAACACTCTTCGTGGTCTGGCAGATCATCAACTTCCTGGTCTTTCGCGCGCTTCCCGGGTTGCCCGTCTGGCTGGGCGGGACCCTCGTGATCGGAGGGGGCCTCATCATTACGTTTTGGCGCCCTGCGTGAATGCAGGCGGCTGAAACAGAGCGGCGGCGCCGAAGGCGCGAGTCGCCGGTCCGGCCCTCGGATCGAGTAAAGATCGGATCCGAGCTTGCAGCAAGGCGACGGGCGGCTACGGGCCGACGTTCAGAAACTGAACCAGCACCGTCCCGTCCGATTCCGTTCGCGCCATGCCGGCTACTCTCACGCCGGGCTTCAGCCACGATGCATCGCCGGCCTCGATCATCGTGATGTGCGTCCGGGGCGACACTTCGATGGTTTGCGCACCGCCCTTGTACGACACCCTGAGGGTCACGCTGCCGCCGGCGCCGGAGGCTGTCTGCACATTGCCGTTGGTCATCGTGATGTTGCCGTTCGTCATCGTCGTGTTCGGACGGTTCATCGGGCTGTGGCCCTCGCCGACTCCGCGCATGCTCTCCGGGAAAATGTGGCACTCCGTCGCACGCAGACGGCCGTGTGTTCCGACTGCCGTGCAGCCGACGAATTTGCCGGCCGTCAAGTCGGCGATCGTCGCGGCTTGGCTCGCCATGATGCGCGCCGAATCCGCGAGCCGGTACGTCGCGGTGGTGCCCCCCGGACCGGTGATCTTGAAGTCCTTCCCGTCGACCGTGTCGACCGTTCCCGAAAAGGGCTTCATGCCGCGCATGGGATTGGCTGAGCGGGTCTGGGCGAAGCTCGGCAACGCCAGGAGCGCGGCGCACGCGCTCAGCAGCAAGATGTTCGTTCGCATGAGGTGAGTCTCCGTGTGTCGGCAGGCCTGATTCGTCGCTTCCCGGCCGCGCGTACCCCGCGTCGCGCACCCGCAGAACCGTGTTCTTGGCCAGGCATTGCCAAGCTCAACCAAGGAGATGCAATGATAACGCCGCGGCGGCCGAAAGCGCGAATGCCGCGCCTGCGCATATTGAGGGCGGCCGCGCGCCGGGTACGGCGGCGCAACAACGGATACCCTGTCATTCGAGGCGTTTCGCCGGGTGGTCAACGCCCCCTTGGTGCAGGATCAGCTCGGTCGCGGCTCCCTTGTCGCCGGCCACGAACGTGATCTGGGCGTCCACCACTCTCAGGAAGAAGTCCCTGTCACTGGACGGATAGATCTCGAACTTCGGCTGGTTCGTCGCCTGCTCGTAGAGATGATCGCCTTCGCGCGTGATGGCGATGGAAAAGCCGGGCACGAGCTGGTAGGTGCCGACGTACCTCGCGAGTATCTGCGGCTCGACGTGCACTTCCTTGCGCTCTCTCGGCGCCAACGCCGCAGCCGCGCCTTCCACGCGCTCGGCGCGCTGATCGATTCCGCCTTGATGCAGAATCAACGCGGTGGCGCGCGTCCCCGCGCCGCTCGTGACGAACGTAATCTGCGCATCGACCACCTTCAGGAAGAATTCCTTCTCGCTCGAGGGAAAGATCTCGAGCTTCGGCTGGCCGGTCGCCTGCTCGAAGAGACGATCGCCGTCGCGCGTGATGCTGATGAGGAATTTAGGATTCAGCGCGTAATCTCCCACGTACCCGGCGAGAATCCGCGCGTCCACCGAAACGGTGCGGCGCTCCGAGGGGAGCTCGACGGGCTGGCCCTGCGCCAGAGCGCCGAGGTATTCGGCGATTTGGTCCGGGGCCGTCCCATTGACGTTGCCGAGCACGACCACGGCGAGCTTGATCTGCGGATAGTATGCGAGTGCAGTGTTGAAGCCATTGATTCCGCCGCTGTGCTCGATGACCTCCACGCCGTTCATCGTGTGTACTTCGAGGCCGAACGCGTAGTCGTGCTTGAACGGCGTGATCATCTGCTCGAGCGATGCCGGCGAGAGCAGCCTTCCGCCGAACAGCGCCCGCTCCCATCGCCATAGATCGAGCGTCGTGGAATAGAGTCCTCCGGCGGCGAACGGAACCGTCATGTCGACGTAGCTCGCATTCAGCAGTCCGCTCGAGCTCAGTACGTAACCCGAAGCTCGGCGCTCGATGATTTTCGAGTTCGAGTCGTAACCGGAGTCTCGCATGCCCAGCCGATCGAAGATGTTCTTCTGTACGAACTGCGCGTAGCTCTCTGCGCTCACCTTCTCGATCACATAGCCCAACACGGCGTAGCCCGAGTTGCTGTAGCTCCAGCGGGTGCCGGGCTCAAAGTCGAGCGGCTTGTCCCGGAAGCGCGCGAGGAGCTGTGCCGGCGTCTGGGGAAGGAGCGAAAAGGAGCGGTAGTCGGGCAAGGCCGTGAAGTTCGGTATTCCCGAGGTATGCGTCAGGAGATTGAAGAGGGTGATCTTGTCCCATGCCGGCGGCGCATCGGGCACGTATTTCCTCAAGAGGTCGTGCACGCTCAGCTTGCCGCGCTCCTGCAGCAGCAGGATCGACGCGGCGGTGAATTGCTTGGTAATCGAGCCCAGCCGAAACTTGGTGTCCGGGGAATTCGGGATGCCCCACTCGAGGTTCGCGAAGCCGTACCCCTTGCTGAGCAGGACGTGATCGCCCCGCGCCACGAGCACGGTTCCCATGAACTGCTTTTTCGAGACGAAGGACCGGATGACCTGGTCCATGCGGGCGAGGTTGGGAGCCGACTCGGCCGCGGCCGCCGATCGGTGGGAGCCTGAAGGCTCGGAAGCGCTTGCGGTTGCCTCGGCGATGCCGAAGAGCGCCACTGACGCAAGCAGAAAGCCGAGACCGATCCGCGTGCCATGCCGGCGCATTCTTCTTGCCTCCCCTTCCGTCGGCCGAACCGTGCTATACCCGAGCGGGACGGCCGCCGCAAGTCGGGCGCAGGCCGAGCGGCCGTCAGATCGTGCTGCCGTCAGATCGTGCGCTGCATCGCAACCAAGTCGAGCCAGCGATCGAATTTGTGGGCGACCTGCCGGAAGGTGCCGACCGGCTCGAAGCCGAGCCGCTCGTGGAGGCGGCAGGACGCGGTCGCCTCGGAGTCGATGTGCGCGATCATCACATGCATCCCGAGCGCGGACGCGCGCGGGAACAACGCTTCGATCAACGCTCGACCCAAGCCCTGCCTGCGGCGGTCGGCGCGGACATGGACGGAGTGCTCCACCGTGAACCGATAGCCCCAGCGGGAGCGCCATTCGCCGAAGCTCGAGAAGCCGACGACGTCGCGGCCGGAGTCCGCCACGAGCACGGGCAGACCGTGGCGGCGGCGATCCTCGTACCAGGCTCTGCGCTCCTCGAGGGTCGAAGCGCGCTCGTCGTAAATCGCCGTCGTGGTGGCGATCACGTCGTTGTAGATGGCGAGAATCTCCGGCAAGTCCGCGTCCGTCGCGTCGCGAATGAGCATGGCGGCTCCGGGTTGCAGCACGGAAGGTGGCTCATATGGTAGGCCCACCGCGACTCGTCCGGCTATTCAGGCCGCGCAGACCGGAAAGCGCATGCTCGAGGGTTCCGGTATGCTAACGCGCTCTCGAGTGGCAGAGCGCGAACCGGCCGCCGCTTGCGCAGGGGAGAAACGCATGGCACGAAAGCTCGAAAGGCTTCTGACCGGCGGATCCTTTTTCGAAGGCCCGCGCTGGAGGGACGGACGCTGGTACGTCTCCGATTTTTATCAGCACCATGTCCTCGCGATCGACGAGAAGGGCGCGGCGGAGGAGGTGTTGAAAGTGCCTCAGCAGCCGTCGGGCACCGGATGGCTTGCGGATGGCTCGTTGCTCGTAGCCTCCATGCGCGATCACAAGCTGCTCCGTCGCTGGCCGGACGGGCGGGTCACCGTGCATGCCGACGTCTCTGCACTTTGCGGCGGATGGCTGAACGACATCGTCGTCGACGGCCGCGGGCGCGCCTGGTGCGGCAACTTCGGCTACGATCATTTCGCCGGCGAGCAGCCACGCACGACGAACGTCATCCGCGTCGATCCCGACGGCAAAGCGGCGATCGCAGCGAGCGACATGCACTTTCCCAACGGCTCCGTCGTCACGCCCGACAACGGGACTTTGATCGTCGGGGAGACGACCGGCGCGCGCTACACGGCCTTTACCATTGCGGATGACGGCACTCTCGAGAATCGGCGCGTCTGGGCGTCGCTGCCGGACCTGGTTCCCGACGGCTGCTGCCTCGATGCCGAGGGACGTATCTGGTCCGCCGATCCGAAGGAGTCTCGAGCGCGTCTGATTGCCGAGGGCGGCCGCGTGATCGAGGAGATCAGAACCCCCGCCGGAACGGCCCCATTTGCATGCATGCTCGGAGGCGCGGATGGCAAGACGCTACTGCTCGCCTGCTCGCCGCCTGGCGTCGGCGCGGGACGCGAGGGCAAGACGGACGGCTGCATCTTCACGACGCGCGTCGACGTTCCACGCGCCGGCTATCCGTGAGAGGAGCCGCAGCCGTACACTCTCGGCAGGCCGATTTGCATAAACATTGAAGTTTCTACCACTCGTCTGGGCCGCCCTGTGGCGCAACCGTACGGAGTCGGTGCTCACGCTGCTGGCGCTGACTGTCGCCTTTGCACTCTTCGGTACGATGATCGCGCTCAATGCGGCCTACGAGCGAGCGATCGAGGAGGCGAGGACGGACCGACTGATCGTCGCGTGCGCCTTCGACTGCGGCGCGATACCGCTCGGTTACCGTGAGCAGATTGCGCGTATCGCCGGCGTCACCGGTGTCGGCAGTCAGGTTTGGCTCGGCGGATATGAGCAGGACGATCGGCGCACTCATCGGCACGGCGATCGCGTGGCTGATCTTTGACGGCCGCGAGCTGTGGGCTTGGGGGGCGTTCCAGATGCGCGTCTCACTGTCTCTCTGGGTGCTCGGGCTCGTATGGGCGCTCGTTACCTCGCTTGTCGGCGGTCTCTTTCCAGCGCTTCGCGCCGCGCGGGTTCCGGCCTCCGAGGCCTTGCGAGTCGCGTAGCAACGCAGTCAAAGATTGGTGGCGGTCGCGGGTCTCGCCGGCGCGAGCGCCGAGGGCTGATTCAGCTCGATGAGCGGTGCCTTGCGGCGGAGCGGGCGCAGAGGAGGTTACACGTATGACAAAGAAGATCGATGTCAACACGGCGCCGACCGTGGTGGGCTCTCGTTATCCTTCCCCGTACGATAAGAGCTGCGCGGGGCGGTTTCGGCGTTGCGTTGGAGATGCCGCCGGCTTGACGCAGTTCGGGGTGAACCTCACGCGCCTGCCGCCGGGGTGCTGGTCGAGCCAAAGGCACTGGCACACGGCGGAGGACGAGTTCATCTTGGTCGTCGAAGGCGAAGTCGCGCTCGTCACGGAATCGGGGACGGAGATACTTCGCGCTGGCGACTGCGCAGGATTCAAGGCGGGCGTCGCCGACGGACACCACTTGCAGAACCGGTCGGATCGGGACGCGGTCGTTTTGGAAG
This sequence comes from Gammaproteobacteria bacterium, assembly GCA_030038645.1. Lineage (GTDB taxonomy): Bacteria > Pseudomonadota > Gammaproteobacteria > Steroidobacterales > Steroidobacteraceae > JASHUC01. The sequence continues at coordinate 4,897 of JASHSR010000464.1, read as the reverse complement.
TCGGGACTCGGCGGCCGCAGGACGATGAGGTGTTCTATCCGGACATCGACCTGCGGGCCCTCAAGGGGCGTCAGATCGCGCATCGGAACGGCGAGCCGTACGCCGGCGCCAAGCCACGAAATCCCGCGATGCCCGATAAGTGAACGCCGACCTCGGCGGTCGCGGCTCGTGTAATCTGAGCCGCGGCGAAGGTTTGGGGGATCTTCTAACGGTAGGACACCGGACTTTGACTCCGGTAATCGTGGTTCGACTCCACGTCCCCTGCTGCGGGTCGATGAACAGAGGGTCTTACCGTCCCGACCGACTCCCGAGTCGGCACACCTCCATCTTGCACGGGAGCCGTTTTGGCCGATCGCAGAGGATTCATGGGGGGTATGGTCAATTGGCCGCAGCAACGTTTGCCGCCGCCTGTGCGGCCGCTGCAGCGGCGTCGGCCGATGCTTGCAGAGCCGTCGGAGAAGGCGGATCTGGCGACTGCAGGGGATGGACGTTGCTTTCGTTGACTGGCGAAGGTTCGTGAGTCGGTGCGCGTAGGGGCAGCGCGGTGGCAGGTGTCACCACATCGGGCGCGGCGAAGGGTTTCGCTGCGTCGTCAACGCTACTCACGTGCCCACCACTGCGATATAGCCACATTGTGGAGGCAAAACCGGCGATGAAGAGAACCACCACCCAACGCTTTGACACGAACATGCTCGACATACTCGTGCGATTGCAGCCGTAGCGCAATTATGCTCTATTACGCCAAAAGGTGAAGTGGAAAGGGTGAATTCCGCAGAAGCGAAAAGCGCAAAATTGTAACAAGCTGGTCAGGGGGGGTCATATGAAGCCGATCGGCGAGACACGTGGCAGCGCTTGCCAGTATTCGTCTGATGGAGCATCTCGATACAGAAGCGGTGGGAACGGCAACACCGGTCGGATGTTCGCGCCAGAGAAGCCGCGCGTGTTTCGCGTTCACCGGATGACGGGCGCCACGGTCGCGCGGTCGCTGATCTGGGCTATTTCCCTCCTCACACTCGGGATCCTCAGCACCCGAGGCGCTCTCGCTCAAACGCCCCATTCGGTCAGTCCGACCTGCGGGTACTCCGGCGGACCAATCTGCCCGTCTCCGGTTCCTATTACCGGTCCTTGGATATGGACCGGAGAGGTCGGCTCGATCTCCATTCCGAATGGTATGCACAGCCTCGCCGAAATCAATAGTTGGTGGGCAAACTATCAAAACGCGGGTCATAACAATGAGGCTTGCTCAACCACCGCGACTAGCACGACTGAACGTTCCAACGAGCCTGAATACAACACCGCGTACGATGATATTGAAATAGAGGACGGCTGGAACGTAACGTATCAATCGATTTTCTATGAGAACGGCACGCCTCCCTGTTCGATCATCAGCAACGGTTGGGCCGCTAACGTCATCGTTTCCCGATCGGTTGGATGCCCGGTCGGAACGAAGGCTGAAGGGGACCCGGTGCAATGTGAACTGCTGGGAACGCCCAGTCCTCTGAAACAACAAGGGCACAATTGTTTGCTCTGTAAAGGAAAGACGGTCAAGGGGGATCCCGTCGATGTTTCGGACGGCAACAACTACGTGGCGGAGACGGATTATCAGGGATTTGGGAACGGCGCACCGGAATTCGATCGTACCTACAACAGCCTCTCCGCCTACGCGTATGTCACGAACACCAGTAACTCGGTCGATATGACCCTGATGGGAGTCGGGTGGTCCGCGACCTATTTCCAATATCTGATGCCTGTCACAGTCACCGAGGACGGCGTGACTTCTAGCACGGTGTTTGCGTTTCGGCCCGACGGGCGTGTTCTGGCCTTCAATCTTTATGACGGGGTCTACTCACCAGACGGTGATGTTGATGAGCGTTTGGTGCAGACGAGCGGCGGTGGCTGGCAGTACCAAACGGCGGACGATACGATCGAGACCTATAACGCCGGTGGACAGCTCATTTCGGTTGCCCGTCGGGGTCAGGCTCTCATCACCGTCAACTATGTATCGGGGGCCCAGCCTGGCGACCCGCCTACCTCAGTGTCCGACGCATTCGGCCACGCTCTGCAGTTTTCTTACTTGATCGACCAAACCGACACCCAGCGTCTGGCCTCGATCACCGACCCATCTGGAAACACGATCCAATACACTTATGACATTCATGGAAACCTAGCGTCCGTCACGTATCAGGACGGGACGAAGCGCACTTACGCCTACGACAGCAGCCACGCGCTGCTCTCAGTCACCGATGAATCGGGGGTTGTGTACCGAAGTTGGACGTATACCAATTCGGATGCGGAAGTCGCTGGTTCCCAGCGCGCTGGCGGTGTCGATGCGTATAGCTATTCCTACGATCTTTCGGGCTCCAACGGCTCGGTCACGGTAGTCGATCCACTCGGCCAGTCTCGCACGTATGATCAGCAACTGATCTGGGGCTCGTATTACATGACGAGCTCGAGCGCGGTGTGCCCCGGATGCGATGAGGCGAAGTCGCTCGCCTATGATGCCGATGCGAACATCACGAGCCGTATGGACTTCAACGGCAATACCACGACATACACGTACAATCCGACCACAAATCTTGAGACCTCGCGCACGGAAGCGTACGGGACGCCGCAGGCCCGAACCATCAAGACACAGTGGGATCCGAACTGGGCCCAGCCGGACCTCATCACCGAGCCCAATCGGTCGACAGCGTATACCTACGATTCAATGGGCGACGTCCTGACCAAGACCGTTACGGACACAACGGTCACGCCCAATGTCTCTCGGACCTGGACTTACACCTACGACAGCTACGGTCGGGTGCTCACCGCACAGGGTCCGCGCACGGACGTGAACAGCACCACGACGTACGCGTACTACACCTGCACGACAGGTTCACAGTGCGGAGAGCTGCAGACCGTGACCGACCCGGTTGGCAACGTCACAACGTACAATACCTATAATGCCCACGGGCAGCCTCTGACGATCACCGACCCGAATGGCATCGTGACGACGCTGACTTACGATGCGAGGCTACGGCTGACCTCCCGCGAGATGGGAACGGAAACCACGGGATTCAGCTACTACCAGACCGGGCTCCTCAAGCAAGTGACGCTGCCCGACGGCAGCTACCTCCTCTACACCTACGACAACGCTCATCGACTGACGAGCATCAGCGACGGTGCTGGAAACTCGATTCGGTACACGCTCGATGCGATGGGCAACCGCACGGCTACGGAGACTTACGACCCCTCGGGCACGCTGCACCTAACGCACACTCGGGTCTACAACAGCCTCAACGAGCTTTATCAGGACATCAATGCCGCGGGCACGTCTGAGGTGACGACGATCTATGCCTATGACAACAACGCAAACCAGACGGCAATCGATGCGCCACTCAGCCGCAACACGGCCAATGCGTATGATTCTCTCAATCGTCTGAACCAGATCACCGATCCGGCGAGTGGGGTCACGCAGTTCACCTACGATGCGGAGGACGATCTGATATCGGTCCAAGACCCCCGGGGCCTCAGCACCAACTACGTCTACAATGGCTTTGGCGATGTCACGCAGCAGGTGAGCCCTGACACCGGGACGACCAGCAGTGCGTACGACTCGGGTGGTAACCTCAGTGTCTCGACCGACGCTCGCGGCTCCAACGCCAACTACAGCTACGATGCGGCGAATCGCGTCATCTCGATCGTGTACGAAAACAGCCAGGGAGTGGCTGATCAGACGCTGACGTTCGGCTACGACTCTGGCATCAACGGCAAGGGAAGGCTGACCAGTGCCGGCGATGGCAATGAGACGCTTTCGTGGACCTACGATTTCCTCGGACGGGTGGTGGGGAAAGGCCTTACAGTGGGGATGTCGGTTGAGTCGGTGGGCTACGCCTACACCAACGGGGACCTCACCGCCATGGTGACCCCCTCCGGCCAGGCGATCGCTTACGGCTACAACAGCAATCACCAGATCACCAGCATCACGGTCAACGGCAACATGGTGCTGGGCAACGTGACCTATGAGCCCTTCGGGGGCGTGAACGGCTGGACCTGGGGGGATGGCACCACCGTGAGCCGCAGCTTCAACGGCGACGGGCTCGTGAGCCAGATCGTGACCGCAGGGGTCACGCTCGGCTACAGCTACGATAATGCGAACCGGATCAGCGGCATCACGGATTCCTCGAACAGCGCACTCTCCTGGAGTTACGGCTACGACTTGCTTGACCGGCTGACGAACGCCACGACCTCTGCCATTACCGATGGGTGGACCTACGACGCCAACGGCAACCGCCTGACGCAGACCGGTACAACCCCGGCCACTTTCTCGATCGGTTCGGCGAACAACCAACTGACCTCGACTTCAGGCAGCTTGACCCGGACCTACAGCTACGATACCGCTGGAAATACCCTGTCGTACACTGGTAACTCCTTTACGTACAACAACCGGGGCCGGATGATGGCAACGAGCGCGAGCTCGACAAGTTATCTCTATAGCGCCCTCGGCCAGCTGGTTGAGAAATCGGGCACGCTCGGAACGACGGTGTTCATGTACGATGAGTCAGGGCACTTGATCGGAGAATATGACGGCAGCGGGAATTTGATCGAGGAGACGGTGTGGCTCGGAGACATCCCCGTCGCGACGCTGCAACCGAACGGCTCGGGCGGCGTCAATATCTTCTACATCCACACCGACCACTTGAACGCGCCAAGGAAGATCAGTCAGCCGACGACCGGAACGCTCGCGTGGCGCTGGGATACCGATCCGTTTGGAACGGCTGCTCCAAACCAAAATCCCTCTGGGCTTGGCACCTTCATCTACAACTTACGTTTCCCCGGCCAGTACTATCAGGCCGAGACGGGACTCAACTACAACTACAACCGCGACTACGATCCGCAGGTCGGCGGGTACGTCGAA
>JASHSR010000463.1 GCA_030038645.1 Gammaproteobacteria bacterium | reverse complement strand
GCCGCGAGTCCCTCGTCCGACATCGCCGGATAGACGAAGATCCGCTCGACCTCCGGGATCTCGTGAATGCGCTGATTGATCTTGACGTTGGCGGCGACGCCGCCCGCGAGCGCGACGTTGTGCAGCCCGGTGCGGGCCACCCAATGCGCGACATAGCGCGTGCAGATGTCCTCCGCGAGCCTCTGGATGCTCGCCGCGAGATCCTCCCGAGGCGGATCGGCGGGCAGCGCCCGCCTCAGCTTCCGCAGCGCTCCCCGGCGGAAGGCCCTGCCGGTGTTGCGCATGGAGCCGTTCTCGTACCGGATGAAGCGCTCGAGGACGTCTCGATACCGCTCGGTGCCGAATGCCGCGAGGCCGGTGACCTTTCCCTCGTGCTTGCCCATCTTGAAGCCGCAGAGATGGGTGATGTAGCCGTAGTAGTTGCCGATGCCGTCGAGCGATGCGACGGTATGCGCGAGCCGCAGCCGGCCTTTGCGCGCCTCGTAGACGTGCGAGGAGTGCCCATCTCCGGAGCCGTCGAGCGTCACCACGAGCGCATCGGCGTAGCCGCTCGCGTAGTAGGCCCCGGCCGCATGCGCGGCGTGATGCCAGACGAACTGCACCGGCGCCGTGATCCCGAGGTCCTCGCGCAGAATGCGCCGGATGCCGCGTCGCCGGCGCGCGTACACCGGGCGGCGCAAGCCGTAATACCAGCCCTCGAGGAACGGCAGCGACTCGCGCAGCACCGCGAGCTCGGACCCGGCCTCGAGGAACGCCGCCTTCAGCCAGCCCTCCTTGGCGCCGAGCACACCGGCATTGAAATCCACGTGGCGCGCAAGCAGGTGCCCCCACTTGGACGCCACGGCGACCCCATCGATCTGACGCGGCTCGACGCCCGCGATGCGCAGGCACGCCTCGATCGACAGCCGGGGAAAGCCCATCACCATCTTTTTGCGCGCGAGCCGCTCCTCGTTGATCGCCACGCGCACCTCGCCGTCCTCGACGAGCGCGGCGCCGCTCGTGAAATGGTCGGTGATGCCGAGAATTCTCATGTGCGCTCCTTGCCACGGCCGGAGCGCCAAGTGGGCAGTCTGATATCCATGCAGAGCCTCGCAGGAACAGGTGTAGGACGGGGGATGATCTCCCCCGGATCGTCGCGAGAGGCGCTGCGGCTTCAGGGTGGGAGCGGGATCGACGACGCCGACGTGGCTGCGGCGCTCAGCAATGCGGTACAGCAGGTATTTGCGATCATCGGGCTGCCGGGAAGCAAGTAGACGGCGACCAAGGCTCGGCGCTCTATGCGTCTCGCGTAGCCGCCCTTGCGCTTGCGCCAGCGATTGCGCGCGAGCGCGCGGAAGCCGCTCGTCGGATCGGACCGGCTCCATCCCGGAGTCTGTCTGGATGGCGGACGCATGCCTCGCGGGGACCGATGGTGACCTGTTCGTCCAAATCTACGGCGCGCTCCGTCGCAAGTTTCGCTCCCTCAGCCGGCAGATCTGCCCCCGACGGATCGCCCGAGCTCTGGGTCGAGGACGGTCCCGCACCGGAGAAAGCCCTTGGCGCCCCGGCGAGGTCTCGGCGCCCTATCGGGCCCTCAGCACTCGAGGCTTCTGCCGGCGCTGCGCGGCCTCGGCGCGCGCGGGTGAGCGCCGCACGGCGCAGCGACCCGCATCACGTAACTCACCACCTCGTCCGTCATGCGGTGCGTGATCGGCGCGTGCCCGAACAGCGCCCGGTAGTAGAACGGGCCGGTCAACATGTCGAGCACCAGCTCGATGTCCAGATCGTCCCGCGATTCGCGGCGCGCCCGCGCACGGTCGAACGCCTCACGCATCGAGTTGCGCCGTGCCGCGAGCACTTCGCCGCGAATGGTCCGCGCGAGAGCGGTGTCCTGCGCCATGTCCGCGACCAGCCCCGCGAGCGCCTGTCCCAGCGGGCCGGAGAACGCGTTGAGCAGCGTGCCGACGGCCGCCTCGAGATCCTTGCGAAGCCTCCCGGTATCGGCGGCCGGCTTCTTTCCCATCGCGCTGAGGACGGCGTACGCGACGAGCTCCCGCTTGCTGCGCCAACGGCGGTAGATGCTCGTGCGCGCGCGCTTGGCGGATCGGGCCACGCCCTCGATGGTCACGGCGCGGTAGCCCCGCGTGCGAAGCGTGTGCAGCACCGCGGCAACCACCTCGTTGTCGATCCGCTCGTCCCGGGGTCTGCCGGCCCGCTCCCGGCGAGGCGCGCGGCGTCTGTCGCGCCGGGCCGGACGGGTCGGACCGGCCGGAGGGGCCGGCAACGTTACCCTTCTTGCGCACATTACGCGACATACTGTAGCGTATGTGCGCTTGCATGTTCAGGGGCAAGCACACCACGCGCCAGGGACGGCTGCTTGTGAGGGCTATCCTATGAAAATACTGGGCGCAGTCAGTCTCGTGCTGACCATCTTTCTCCTGGCCTGCAGCTCGACCGAGGCCGACTGGCAAAAGGCGGCCACCGCCAACACCGTCGCGGCGTATCAGGACTTTCTGAAGGAGCACCCGAACGGCCAGCACGCCGACGACGCGCGCTCGAAGATCCATTCGCTGCAGGACGACCAAGCGTGGATGGACGCGATGAACTCCAATACCGAGGCGGCCTTCCAGCAATACGTGAAGGCCGAGCCGAGCGGCTCGCACCTGCAGGAAGCGCAGGACAAGATCACGGGCTTCGAGCGGGCCGCCGCCTGGCAGACCGCATCGGCCGACGGATCCGCATCGGCGCTGCAGGCCTTCCTCGAGAAGTATCCGACCGGGCCTGAGTCGGATCAGGCGAGAGCGCAGCTGCAGAAGCTCAACAGCGAGTATCGCGTGCAGCTCGCGGGCTCGTACCGCAGCGCGAAGCAAGCCGAGCGCGCGAGCGCGCGGGCGAAGGCGCGATTCGGCAATCTGCTGCACGACGTGGTCGTCGTGCCTCCGACGCCTCCGTCGAAGGCGAGTCATCTGCGCTCCGCGCCGATGAGCCAGGACGAGGCGAACGCCGCCTGCGCGAAGCTGAGGAAAGCGCATCAGCATTGCGAGGTCGTCAAAGGCTGACGCCGTGCGGCGGCGCGAGCGGACCCGCTCGTGCCGCCGATGGGCCCTTCCCGCCGGCGGCTACACGGCTGCGAAGCCGCGCGCGGCGGTGGTCCACGGCGCCGCCGCCTCGAGTGCCTCCGGTACCTGCTCGGGCTGAGGAACGACCTGCCACATCTTCAAATGCCGCTCGTCCATGAAGCGCTCCCCGACGGCGCGGGACAGCAGCTCGATCAGCGGATCGAAGAAGCTCCGCGTATTCACGAGCACGATCGGGTTGAGGTATAGCCCGAGCCTTTTCAGCGTGATGGCCTCGAGGAGCTCCTCGAGCGTCCCCGAGCCGCCCGGCAGGGCGACCGCCGCCTGGCTGCGCGCGAGCATGAGATGCTTGCGCGTGCGCATATCCTCGACGAGGTTGAGCTCCGTGAGCCCCTTGTGGCCCCACTCGAGATCCGCCATGAATCGGGGCAGGACGCCTACGACGCGGCCGCCCTTGCTCAACGCGCCGTCGGCGAGCGCGCCCATCGAGCCGGCGCCGCCGCCACCGTAGACGACGCCGAAGCCCTGCTCGGCGAGCGTCGCGCCGAGCCTGCGCGCCGCGTCACGATACTCGGGATGGGCGGTCCGGCTCGATGCGCAGTAGACGCAGACGGCGCGCTCGACCTGTCCCTGCATCCCCTGCGGATCGGCCGAGCTCATCCGCGATCAGCTCCTCACGTCGGCAGGGGCCTCCCCGACCGCGCGAGCACGTCGCGAAGGTCGCGGATGGCCGGGAATATCTCGTTGTTCCAGTCCGCGCCCTGCGCGTCGTGCGCCCGCTGCTCGTACTCGACGATATCCTTGTCCTCGCGGAAGATGTTCTCGGTGAACCAGACGACGAAGGGCCACGCCGCATGGATGAGGCCGGGGATCGGCGGCTTCTTCACCGAGAGATACCCGAAAGTCCGATTGCTGCGCTGCTCGCCGTCGAGCGGCGTGTAGCACAGCCACACATCGAGTACCGGGTCCTGGCTTGGATCGATCTCGCGTCCGACCCAGACCTTCAGGCTCTGAGAGGGGTAGTCGGTGCGGATCTGCATGTGGTCGGAGAAGGACTGCTTCGGCTCCTTGCGCTTGCGTATCAGGTCCACGATCACCCGCTCGCCGACCGATGGCTTGCCCTCGGTGCGGGTGAAGCTGTACTCCACCTGCGCCCAGTGATCGCCGTGCTGCCGCCCGATGCATCTCGCCCTGATCGAGCCCATCTGCTTGCGATGCATGAACTGGTGGTTCATGTCGAACAGGTTCTCGTGCATGAACGTGTAGTGGCAGGCGACCTCGCGGTTGAGCCGCCGGGTCTTGTAGTCCTTGCGCTGGGAGGCGCCGAGCGTGCGGGGCAGCCGCCCTTCCGCGAGGGCCGGGTCGCCGGGGAAGACGAAGATGAGCCCGTCGATCTCGCGGACGGGATAGCTCCTCACTCCGTTCGGCAGCCGGTCCTTGCCGAGATAGGGCACGTCCACGCAGCGGCCCGTCCCGTCGTAGGTCCAGCCGTGATAATGGCACTTGAGCTCATCGCCGCAGACGACGCCGAGATGCAAGGGCACTTGCCGGTGCGCGCAGCGATCCTCCAGGGCGAAGACCTGCCCCGCTCGGCCCCGGTACAGCGCGATCGGCTGCTCGGCGAAACGGCGGCCCAGCGTTCGACCCGACTTCAGCTCGTCGGACCAGGCGACGGGATACCAGTAGTCCGGGTGGGCGCCCACGCGGCGCAGGTCGAGCCCGTTGGCGGGGCTCGCCGGGTAAAGAGGAGTGGGGTTCAACGCTTCTTCCGACATCGGACGCTCCCAAAGCCGGCCCGGAACAAGGGTACCGCTTCCCTGAAGTTCACGCTCGTTGATCGCGCCTCCCTGCCTTGAGCTCGAGCCGATGCACCCGCGCCGCAGGTCCGCGAGCGCCAGGGGCCAGCCAGCCGCTGAATGTTACGGATTTTGCCGGACGGCACCAGGGGAGCGCAGCCCCTGCCGGGGCCTGCGTGGAAGCCGTGATGGTACACTCGAGCGAAGGCATGCGGGCTCGAGCACGGGGCCATTCTGCAGCCGTCTCTGGGGGTTGAGCGTGACGGATCCGGGATTTTCGTCTCCACGCGCCTGCGCGGCGGCCGTGCTGTGGACCTGCATCGCATGCGCCTTCCAGGCGGTCGCTTCCGCCGGCGCGGTGACGGCCGCATCGGCCCTGGCACCCGGGCCGGCCGCCGTGACGGCTCGGCGGCTGATCCGCGCGAACTCCGAGCCCGGCGAGTGGATGTCGGTCGGCCGCACCCACGACGAGCAGCGATTCAGCCCTCTCGCGCAGATCGATACAGGCGACGTCTCCAAGCTCGGCCTCGCGTGGTACGCGGACTTCGACACGAACCGCAGCCAGGAAGGCACGCCGCTCGAGATCGACGGCGTCCTCTATTTGTCCACCGCCTGGAGCAAGGTCAGGGCCTACGATGCGCAAACCGGCAGGCTCCTGTGGGCGTACGATCCGAAAGTCCCCGGCGAGTTCGCCGGGCGCGGCTGCTGCGACGTGGTGAACCGCGGCATCGCGGCCTGGCGCGGCAAGATCTACGTCGCGGCCTATGACGGCCGGCTCGTCGCGCTCGATGCGAAGACGGGCAAGCCCGTGTGGTCGGTGCTCACCGTGGACCATGACAAGCCGTACACGATCACCGGAGCGCCCCGCGTCGCGAAAGGCAGAGTGCTCATCGGCAACGCGGGCGGCGAGTTCGGCATCCGAGGCTATCTGTCCGCCTACGACGCGGAGACCGGAAAGCTCGACTGGCGCTTCTACACGGTGCCCGGAGATCCCGCTCGCGGCTTCGAGCAGCCGATCCTCGCAAAGGCCGCGCAAACCTGGCACGGGGACTGGTGGAAGGCCGGCGGCGGCGCGGGTGTCTGGGACGCCATCGTCTACGATCCCAGATTGAACCTCGTCTACTTCGGCACGGGCAACGGCACGCCCTGGAATCGCGCCTTCCGCGGATCGGGCGGCGGCGACAATCTGTTCGTCGCCTCGATCATCGCGGTCAACGCCGACACCGGCGCATACGTGTGGCACTACCAGGTCGCCCCCGGCGAGGAGTGGGACTACGACGCGACCTCGCCGCTCGTGGTCGCGGATCTGCGGATCGACGGCCGCTCGCGCCGGGTGGTCATGCAGGCGTCGAAGGACGGCTTCTTCTATGTGCTCGACGCGCGGACCGGCTCTCTCATCTCCGCCAAGAACTTCGTGCCCGTCACCTGGACCCTGGGGATCGACCCGGAGACGGGGCGGCCGATTCCGAATCCGGCGGCGAGGTACGACATCACCGGCAAGCCGGCCGTCGTCGAGCCCGGCGGTCAGGGTGCGCATGCGTGGCACCCGATGTCGTTCGATCCTTTGACAGGCCTCGTCTACTTCTCGGCGATCGACACCAAGTTCACGATGATGGGCGCCAAGACATTCACGTTCCAGCCGATGGGCGCCAATACCGGCCTCGGGTTCCCCGCCGGAGGTCGCGGCCGCCCGACCGGAGCTCGCCCGCCGCAGTCGCGGTCGCGGCTCGTCGCCTGGGACCCGGTGACGGAGCGCGCGGTGTGGCGCTCGCGGCCGCTCGGCCGAATCGGAGCGGGAACGCTCTCCACGGCGGGCGGACTCGTCTTCCAAGGCACGACGGATGGCCGATTCGTCGCGTACCGCGCGACCGACGGCAAGCCGCTCTGGTCGATGGACGCCGAGACCGGCGTCGTGGCCGGGCCGATGAGCTTCGCGATCGGCGGCGTGCAGTACATCGCCGAGGAAGTCGGTTACGGCCTCGTGCGCTACGGGATGAGCAACCAATCGCGGCTCCTCGTCTTCAAGCTCGGCGCGACGGCGTCGCTCCCTCCGGCGCCGCCGCCCCCGCCGCCGCCCGTGCTGAATCCCCCGCCCTCGACGGCGTCCGCGGCGACGATCGAGGAGGGGCACGAGCAGTTCGAGACCCACTGCGCGATGTGCCACGACCCGCCGGCCGCGAATCGCGAGATCTTTCCCGACCTGCGCTACTCGCCTGCGCTCGGGAGCGCGGCGGCGTTCGACGCGATCGTCCTCGGAGGGGCGCTCCAGCCGAACGGCATGGCGTCGTTCAAGGGCAGACTGACCGAGCCCCAAGCGCAGTCGGTGCGCGCGTACATGATCGCACAGGCGAATCAGGCCAAAGCGGCGGCGCTGCACGCGCCGCAGGGCGGCCCGGCGCCGCGGTAAGCGCCCGCCGGTCCGGCGTCCTTGTCGCTCTGCCGGCCCGGTGGATACCATCCCGGCGGGTGCTCGCCCCGGGGACCTGGAGACTGGCCCCGCGGCGCACGGAGACCGAGCCATGGTTGACTTCTCGAGGATGCCGCATGCCGTCGGCTATTTCAGCCCGGCGCGGTTCGGCGCGGAGGTGCTCGACTGCGAGGTGACCGGCGCGATCCCCGCCGAGCTCGACGGAGCCTTCTACCGGATGCACGTCGACTGGCTCTACCCGCCGAAGTTCGACGATGAGGCGAGCCTGTCCGCCGACGGATACGTGAGCCTGTTTCGCTTCAAGCGCGGCATCGTCGATTACCGCGGGCGCTACGTGCGCACCGACCGCTTCGCGCGGCAGGTCGCGGCCCGCCGGCAGCTCTACGGCTACTATCGCAATCCGTACACGGACGATCCCGAGGTCCGCAACATCGGCGCTCCCGGCGAGCGCACCACCGCCAACACGACGCCCGTCATCCTCGGCGGCAAGCTGTACGCGACGAAGGAGGACGGCCTGCCCTACCAGCTCGACCCCAATACGCTCGAGACTTTGAGACAGGAGGATTTCGGGGGGCGGTGGCAGAGCCAAACGTTCACGGCGCATCCCAAGCTCGATCCGCGGACCGGCGAGCTCGTCGCGTTCGGCTACGAGGCGAGCGGTCTCGCGGCGCGGGATGTCTTTCTCTGCACGTTCGACCGGACGGGCGCCATCGAGAGCTCGATGCGCTTCGAGGTGCCGTACACGACGATGCTGCACGACATCGCGATCACGGAGCGGCACGTCGTCATCCCGGGCAGCTCGCTGGTGACGAGCCTCGAGCGGCTGAGAGAAGGGAAGATCCACTGGGGCTGGGACCGCACGCGGGAGAGCTACTACGCCATCGTCCCGCGCGGCGGCGACGCGCGCGCGATCCGTTGGTTCCGGGGACCGGAGCGCTCGATCGTGCACACGGCGAACGCCTGGTCGGAGGGCAACAAGGTCTACCTCGACCTGCCCATGGCGGACGGCAACACCTGGCCGTTCTTCCCGGACATCCACGGCGGCGCCTTCGCGATGCACGCCAACACGATACGCCGCCTCACCTTCGACCTCGATTCCGGCGACGACCGCTGCCGCGAGCAGGTGCTGTTCGATCGCGAGGTCACGAGCTTCACGCGGATCGACGACCGCTTCCTCACGCGCCCGCATCGATACGTCTACGTCCAGTTCGCGGACCGCAGCCGGCCGTTTCGCGGCAGCCTGCCCGAGGATCCGCGCGCGCAGCCCAACAACTCGCTCGCTCGCTTCGATCTGCGCACCGGCTCGATGTCGTCCTTCTTCGCGGGCGACGCGCACATCCTGCAGGAGCCGTGCTTCATCCCGCGCTCCCCCGGCAGCCCCGAGGGCGACGGGTACTTGCTCGCGACCGTGCACAATCTCGCCGCGATGCGCGCGGAGCTCGCCGTCGTCGACGCCGTGTCGATGACCGAGCTCGCGCGCGTCATTCTGCCGTTCCGCAATCCGAGCCAGGTCCACGGCACGTGGGCGACGGAGCGGGACCTGCCGCTCGCCTGATGCGCGAGATACCTCATTTCATCGCAGGCGCGCCCACGCCCGGAGGCGGCGAGCGCTTCGCCGAGGTGTACGACCCGGTCTGCGGCCGCGCCCAGGCGCGGGTCCCTCTCGGCGGCCCGGCCGAGCTCGATCAGGCGGTGCAAGCCGCGGCGGCCGCGCAGCCTGCCTGGGCGGCCGTCAATCCGCAGCGCCGCGCGCGGGTGCTGCTCGAGTTCAAGCGGCTCGTCGAGAGCCGTATGCAGGAGCTCGCGGAGCTGCTCTCGAGCGAGCATGGCAAGACGCTCCCCGACAGCCGGGGCGACATCCAGCGCGGTCTGGACGTGATCGAGTTCGCCTGCGGCGCTCCCCATTTGTTGAAAGGCGAATACACGGAAGGAGCGGGCCCCGGCATCGACGTCTACTCCCTGCGCCAACCCCTCGGTGTGGTGGCCGGCATCACGCCTTTCAACTTCCCCGCGATGATCCCCATGTGGATGCTCGGGCCGGCCATCGCCTGCGGCAACGCCTTCATCCTCAAGCCCTCGGAGAAGGATCCCTCGGTCCCGGTGCGGCTCGCCGAGCTGATGATGGAGGCTGGAGCGCCCGCGGGGATTCTGAGCGTCGTGCACGGCGACAAGGCGGCCGTGGACGCGATCATCGCCCACCCGCTCATCCAGGCGGTGAGCTTCGTCGGCTCCTCGCAGGTGGCGCAGTACGTCTATGCCGCAGCGACGGCGCTCGGCAAGCGGGTGCAGGCGATGGGCGGCGCGAAGAACCACGGCATCGTCCTGCCCGACGCCGATCTCGACCAGGCGGCGCGCGACATCGCGGGTGCCGCGTTCGGGTCGGCGGGCGAGCGGTGCATGGCGTTGCCCGTCGTCGTCCCCGTCGGCGAGCAGACCGCCGAAGCGCTGCGCGCGCGGCTCGTGGCCTCGATCGCCCGCCTCAGAGTCGGCGTTCCCTCAGATCCGCAGGCCGACTACGGGCCTCTCGTGAGCGGCGAGCATCGCGAGCGCGTTCTACGCTACATCGAGATGGGCGTGGAGGAAGGCGCGGAGCTCGTCGTCGATGGACGCGGTCTCGCGCCGCGAGGCGGCGCGGGCTACTTCCTCGGGCCGACGCTTTTCGATCGCGTGAGCCCCTCGATGCGCAGCTACCAGGAGGAGATCTTTGGGCCCGTGCTGCAGATCGTCCGCGCCGCGAGCTTCGAGGAGGCCCTGGCGCTGCCCTCCGCGCATCCGTACGGAAACGGCGCCGCGGTCTTCACGCGCAGCGGCAGCGCCGCGCGGGAATTCGTGGCGCGCGTGCGCGTCGGCATGGTCGGCATCAACGTCCCGATTCCGGTGCCCGTCGCGTACCATTCCTTCGGCGGCTGGAAGCGCTCCGCCTTCGGCGACGCGAACCAGCACGGCATGGACGGCGTGCGCTTCTTCACGCGCATCAAGACCGTCACCGCGCGCTGGCCGCAGGGACGGCCCGCGCCCGCCGAAGATCCGCCGCCGTTCCCGTGAACTCGCGCGGCATTTGCGCTACATTTAGCTCCGCGAGCGGGCCGAGCACGGCCGCCGCTCGAGGGAGAACCAGATGCCGCGAGTTGCCCGCCGCACGCTCGGCCGCCGACTCCTGTTTGCGCTCGCTTTGGGGATCGCCACGTCCCTCGCGCACGCCCAAGCCCCGGGCTCACCGTTCAAGATCGGCATCATCGGCACCGGCCGGATCGGCGGCACGCTCGCCGCGTACTGGGTCAAGGCAGGCCACGAGGTGCTCGTCTCCTCGCGCCACCCGCAGGAGCTGCAAGCCCTCGTCGCGCGTCTCGGCCCGCGGGCCCACGCCGGCACGCCCCGTGAGGCCGCGGCATTCGGAACCGTCATCCTCGTGTCCGTTCCATACGGCGCGATGCCTCAACTCGGCGCGGACCTGCGCGCTGAGCTCGCGGGCAAGGTGATCCTCGACACGAGCAATCCCGTCGAGCGCCGTGACGGCCCGATGGCGCTCGATGCGCAGAGAAAGGGCGCGGGCATCGCGACCGCGGAGTATCTGCACGACAAGCGGATCGTGCGCGCGTTCAACTGCATCCCCGCCGCCACCCTCGCGAACGACGGCGATCGCAAGCCCGAGCGCATCGCCATTCCGATCGGAGGCGACGATCCTCGTGCCTTGAGAATCGCCGAGCAGCTCGTGCGCGAGGCCGGCTTCGATCCCGTGGTGGTCGGCTCGCTCGCACGCACCCGCGAGTTCGACCTCGGCCAGCCGCTCGCGACGGGCCGCCTCACCGCGGCCGAGCTGCGCAGCCGGCTCGCGACGAATTGAGGAAGTCGCCGCACGCGCTGCGGTCTCAACGCTACCTCGAGGGGGAGAGTCGTGAGGAAACCCACATCGCTTGCATTACTGACCGCCCTGCTCGGCTCGCTCGCGCTCCCGGTCGCCATGGCGCAGCTGCCGGTAGGCCCCGTGCAGCCTGCCGGATCCGGCGTACAGGCCGGCTCGGATGTCCGCGATGCGCTGGTGCGCTCGCTATGCAACCTTCCGCCGCCGCCGCCGCGTCCGCGGCGCCCCTTCAGCTTCCGGCCGCGGCCCACGGGCCCGTTCCCGTATTCCGTGAAGGCGATCCCGGGCGTGGTCGCCGCCGGCGCGCGGTGGAAGCTCATCTGGGTGCACAACGGCAACAACGCGGATGGCATGGTCGCGCAGCCCGACGGGAGCGTGCTCGCCGCGCAGAATGACGACAGCGCGGTCGTCCGGATCACGCCCGACGGGCACTCGTCGATCGTCTACGTGGACACGGACACGGGCGGCTCTCTGGCGGAGAACAAGCTCGGCCAGCTGTTCATCGCGGAGCGCTCCGTCATCCCCTCGGTCTGGGAGCTCGCGCCGGAGCGCAAGCTCATCGCCGATTCGTATCAGGGCAAGCCGCTCGAGTGCCAGGGTCGGGGCGGCATGGACGCGGCCGTAGCGCTGCACACCGGCGGCGTCTATTTCGGATATGCAGGCCTCTACTACGCGAGTCCCGGCGGCCAGGTGACCAAGGTCTTCGACCAGGACGTGAACGATGCGGTCTTGAGTCCCGATGAGACCAAGCTGTACATGGGGAGCAACGGCAACGTCTACGTCGCGGACGTGGGCGCCGATGGACTGCTGAGCAATACCCACGTCCTTGCGAAGATTCCGGGCGGCGGCAACGACGGCGGCGCAGTCGACGCGGAGGGTCGCATTTACATGGCGGGCTATCCGGGCGTGCGGGTCTTCGCGCCCGACGGCAAATACCTCGGCACCATTCCCGCCCCTCGCAACCTCATCGACGTGGTGTTTGCGGGCCCCGAGAAGAAGACGCTGTTCGCCGTCGCGTACGTGCTCGACCCCGGGACGCGCGGCCACGACGAGGTCTACACGCTGCCGATGATCGCTCAGGGCTACGTGGGCCGAGGGAAATAGCCGCTCACGAAGAAAAGCGGGGATGAGGTAAGCGGCGGACGCGGGCACGGGCCCGACGTGCGACGCCGCGCGTCAGTTCGGCACGTAAGCGTACATGAGGCTTTCGTAGGCGCCTGCGAGAAAGCGGGTCGGATCGCCGAGCTCGGATTCGTGCGCCTTGAGTGGACGGGCCGCGACGACGTCGTCCGGGCCGAAACCCTTGTTCAAATAGACGAACAGCTGCGTGAAGAGCTTGTGATAGATGTCGCGGCGGCGGGCGATCTCCGCGCCCGTCAACAGGCCGCCGTTCGCGGGCACGATGCGCGTATCCGGCTTGGTGACGGACGCGAGCACGTCGTAGGCGTTCACCAGTCCACCGACCCACGCGCCGTTGCGAATGTCGATGACGGGCCAGCGGTCGCCGAGCACTGGACCGCCCGCGACGAGCAGGTTTCGCTCCGGAAAGTGAACGTAAAGGTCGCCGTCGGTATGCGCGGCGGGCAGATAGACGTAGTCGACGTGCTGGCCGGCGAACTCGAGCGACCCCTTGTCGCGGGTGGTCTTCCTCGGCCAGGCAACCTTCGGCAGCGGGCCGTAGCTGCCCGGGTAGCAGGCCGACAGCGCCGAGCGGCCGAGGTACAGTCGTGTCACCTCGTGCGAGATGATCAGGCCGCCCTCGCGCCCCACGCGCTCGTTCGAGCCGGTTTGCGAGGGGTGCCAGTGCGTGTTGATGAGCGTATCGACGCGGGCGTTGCCCGTTGCAGAGGCGGCAGCCGCGAGCAGTGACTCGGAGCTCGCCGCAAGGCCGCCGTCGATCAGCAGCGATCCTTCGGGACCCCGCACCGCGATGACGTTGCAACCGGCGCCCTGGAGCAGCGTCATGGCGCCCCGGTCGCCGGGTATCAGGTCCGTGGCCGAGACGCTCGCCGCAGCGGCGCGCGCCGGTCTCAACTTCGCGCTCACCGCGGCGGCGGCGAGCGCCTCGAGGCCGCCGCGCAGAAAGCGGCGTCGTGACAGCGGGCTCATGTCTCTCTCAGGGTCCGAGCGGCCAGATGATGGGCGAGTACACCGTGTAACCGAGGGGCGGCCCCTGCGGCGGCCAGTAGGGCGTCTTCGCGAGCTGGACCGTCGCGCCCCGGCTCTTCAGCAGCGTGACGAGGTCCCGCTCCGGCGGGTGCTTCGTCTGCAGAAACGGAACGTAACCTCGGCCCATCGCGTAGTCGAGCGCCGTGAGGCCGTCCAGGTCCTTCGCGTTGACGTTCGCGCCGTAGGAGATCAGCAACGCGATGGCCCGCTTGTAGCGGGCGCGCGTCGCGTAGTGCAGCGCCGTGCCGCCGCGCGTGCGCTCGAGCGCGTTCCGCAGCGCCAAGACATTCACGTCCGAGCCCGCGCCCGCCGCATACAGGACTTTCAAGACGGCGATGGCCCGCCTCTCCGCGCCAGGGCCGCCGCCGCCACCGAAGAGCCCACCCTGCGGGCTCACGGCGGCCATCATCGGCGTCTCGTGATCCGCTTGGAACAGATGAATGTCCGCGCCGTACGCGAGGAGCATCCTGACCACCGCAACGTCGCCACTCGCGGCCGCGCGGATCAGCGGTGTCGTGCCACGCTGCGCCCCGAATCCCCCGAAGCCGACGCTCTTCGGTCGGAAGAACAACTGCATGTTCGGATTCGCCCCACGCTCGAGGAGCAGATGGATGATCTCGTGCTCCGTCGCCTGGTTCGGTGGATCGATCGAGCTGCGGCTGCCGGGGACGTTTCCCTTATCGACCGCCGCGTAAAGAGGTCCCTGCCCGTAGATGTCCCACTCGTTCACGTCGCAGCCGGCGAGGATCAGGCGCTTCGCCACGTCCCAGTTCGCGTTCAGGATCGCGATCGTCACGGGCGCGAACCCATCCGGATCGGCGAGGTTGATGTCCGCGTGGTGCGCAATCAGCACGTTCACGCACGCGAGGCAGTCCTCGCGCGCGGCGAAGATGAGCGGGGTGAGCCCGCCGGTGTCCTCGCTCTTGGCGCGGCCCTCGGCGGTGATGTGGCGCACGTAGCCGTAGATCGCGGAGCGGGCGTTGATGTCGGCGCCGTGGGCGATCAGCAGCTCCATCATCTTCGGCTTCTGGCGCGCGGCAGCCCACATGAGCGCCGTCTGCCCGCGCCACGACTCGCGGGCGTTGACGTTCGCGCCGTGGCGCAGAAGGAGCTTCGCGGCCTCGAGGTTGCCCGTGCGCGCCACGAGCATCAGCGCGGACTGCCCATCGGTGTTCGGCGACTCGGGACTGGCGCCGGCCGCGAGCAGGAGCTTGATGATCGGCGCATTGCCCGTCACGGCCGCGAGGCTCATCGGGGTGGCGCCGTAGTCGTTCGGCTCGTTGGGGTCCGCTCCGGCGCGCAGCAGGCGCCTCACCTGAGCCACGTCCCCTTTGTACACCGCCCACTGCAGCGGTGTGCTGCCATCCGGTCCGCGATGCTCGACCGCTGGATTCTGCGCGGTCCGGTGGGAGACGGTCGCGCAGCCGGACACACCGAGCAGCCCGGCCGCGAGCAGCGCGGCGGCCCACGCGGTCGCCGGCAGCCCCGCCATCGAGCGCCCGCCCGTCGAGCGCTCCACCGCTGCGGGCGCCGCCCCCTTCGCGGCGATGCTCCGCCCGCGCAGCATATTCACACCTCCGCGAAGACGCCTTTGCTGTCGGCGATCTTCTCGATCGGCACACCGACCCGCTGCAGCACGGTGACCAGCAGGCTCGAGTGCGGGGTGTCCGCCGGATAGTGCAAATGCTGTCCGCCCTTCACCTTGCCGCAAGCCTTCCCGATGAGCGCCTGCGGCAGCGGATTGTTGTTGTGCAGGTCGCTGTTCGCCATGTTGCTCCCGAACAGAACGAGCGAGTGATCGAGCAGGTTGCCGTCACCCTCCTTGATGCCCTTCAGGCGCTGCGCGAACTTCGCCATGCGCGCGGTGTGATAGGCCTGGATGCGCACCAGCTTCGCGTACTTCGCCGGGTCCCCGCCGTGATGGGAGAGCGGATGGAACGCATCGCTCACCTGCACCTGCGGATAGGTGCGCATGGTCGCCTCCTTGGCGAGCTTGAAGGTGACGATGTGCGTTTGATTCGTCTGCCACGCGAGCGCCATCATCTCGAACTGCACATCGAGCAGCTCGGTGAAGTCATCCGGCGCGCCGAGCGGCGCGTTCGGCAGGCTCTTGAGCGACGCCGCGCTCGCTTCGAGCTTCTGGACGCGGCGCTCCGCCTCGCGCACCGAGTCGAGATAATCGCTCAAGCTCGCGCGATCGCTTGCGTCGAGCCTGCGCTTCAAGCTCGCGGTGCTGTCCTGCGCATAGTCGAGGAGGCTTCCCGTCTGCACGAGGATCTGGTGCCGCTCGGCGGCCGTGTCGCCCTCCCCGAACATCTCGAAGAAGACCTTGCGCGGGTTGATCTCCATGGGCAGCTGCTCTTCGGGCGTGCGGTAGGAGAGCGAGCTGTAGCCGCCCGGCTCGCCGCAGATCTCGAGCGACGGCAGCGGCGTGTCCTCACCGATGACGCGCGCGGCCATTTGATCCGCCGTGATGCCCGCGCCCGTCTTCATGTTGCGGTCCTGCGGATGCACGCATGAGAGCCAGGTCTCCTCGATGATGCCGTGCGGGTCGGAGCTCTCCCCGCCCTTGTTGCGCAGCCCGGTCACCACCGTCACGTACTCGCGGAGCGGCTCGAGAGGCTTCAAGATCGGGCTGAATTCGAAATTGGCGCCGGTCCCCTTCGGCGTCCAGTACTGCTCCACCGCGCCGTGCGGAAAGTAGACGAAACCGAGGCGCGGCTTCACCGCCGCGGCGGTCTTCGCGAGCGCCGTCCCCGCCGGAATCATGGCATCGAGCAGCGGCAGCGCGACGGCGCAGCCGGCGCCGCGCAGGACGGTTCGCCGGGAAAGATGCTTCTTGGTGATGAACGTGGACATGACTAGCTGCCTCCCTTGCGGAGCGAGGTCTTGACGAGCGACGCCGTCTTCAGCGTCGGTGCGGGGACAGGGCTCGCCGAATCGCGCCTGCGGAACTCGTCGCTCGCGACGATCTGCAGGACGATGTCGGCAAATCGGTAATGGTCCTGCGCGGCGGCCCGCACGATGTGCCGCACGGTCGGCATGTCGCGGTAGTCGAGGGCGCGGCCGAGCGCGTAGCTCAACAGCTCCCCGGTGAACGTCTCCATGAACACTTCGGGATGCGCCGCGATCGCGCGCCGCAGATCGTCGGGCCCGGAGATGTGGGTGCCGTCGGGAAGCGTTCCGGAGGTGTCGAGCACCTTGTGCGTCGCCGGATCGATCGCGCTGTACTGTCCGATCGCGTTGAAATTCTCGAGCGCGAAGCCGAGCGGATCGATCACCCCGTGGCAGGAGTGGCACGTCGGATTGACGCTGTGGATCGCCATCCTCTCGCGCATCGTCGCGGGCTTGCCGCGCACGGCGTCCGGGAGCTTGGCCACGTTCGGCGGCGGTGTGGGCGGCGGCGAGCCGAAGAGCTTCTCGAGAATCCAGGCGCCGCGCCGCACGGGCGAGGTGCGGTCCGGGTTGGACGAGAGCATCAGGACCGCGCCCTTGCCGAGCAGGCCGTCGCGGTCGGAGTCCTGGAGCACCACGCGCCGGAACTCACCGCCCTTCACGTCCCGGATGCCGTAGAGCATCGCGAGCGGCTCGTTGAGGTAGGTGTAGTTGGCGGTGAGCAGCGCGGTGACCGGCTGGTCGCTGCGCAGCACGCTGTCGATGAAGAGCTCGAGCTCCTTGCGGTAGAGCGGCCGCGGGTCGAGGATCCCGCTCGCCTCGGGGAAGAGCCGGCGGTCGGGGACGATCTCATCGAGCTCGGGAACGTTGAGCCACTCGAAGGCGAAGCCGGTGACCAGGGATTTGGCCCTGGGATCCGCGAGCATGCGGCGGACCTCCCGCGCGAGCACGTCGGGCTTGCTCAGCTGGTTGCGCACGGCGAGATCGAGCAGCTCATCATCGGGCAGGCTGCTCCAGAGGAAGAACGACAGGCGCGAGGCGAGCTCCACGTCGCTCACCGTCTCGGTCGTGCCGGGCGCGCCCGCGTCCTCGACGCGGTAGAGGAAGAACGGGCTCGCGAGAATCGCGCTCACCGCATCGCGGATGCCCCCCTCGAACCCCGACTCGCGGTGCCCGGCCGCGTAGAACGCCATCAGAGGATGCAGGTCCTCCTCCGTCACCGGGCGGCGGAAGGCGCGGCGCGCGAGCGTCGAGATGATCTTGCGCGCACAGGGCTCCTCATCCTGGGGCTGCTTGGGGTAGCAGATGAATATCTTCGCGCGCGCGGCCGACTCGCTCATCCCCGTCACTTTGAGCGGCCCGCGAATCGCGAGCGCATGGACCTGCTGCACGTCATCGTTTCCGCCGTCGACCGTCAGCGACTGGACACGGCTGTCGCTCTCCGCGAGGCTGCGCTGCACGAACGTCACCGCGATGCGGTGCTGTCCCGCCGTCGCATGGAAGGGGATATTCCTCAGCCGGTTGTTGATGGCGTCGACTGCCGCCTGCTGCTTCTGATCGATCGCCTTATCGTCCGCGTCGCCGCCGACGTCGGTCCGGTAGAACTCCTTCCCGTCGAGCAGCGCGATGACCGTGTTCCGGTACTCCATCCTCGGCACGTTGCGGCCGAGCGCCATGTCGCCGATCGTGAGCTCGTACTCCCCGTCCGCCGGGAACGTGTGCAGGAAGCTGATGCCGCCGCGCGTGCCGAACGGCATGCCGTCCTCGTAGCGCTCCTGCGCGCCCTCACCGGGCGTGCCGCGCGGCGGCAGCGAGATGACCATGTCCGCCACGTTGCCGTAAACGGTCGTCACCGCCGGAGCGCTGCGGTTGCCCACTGCGAGATTCGCAACGGTGCGCGCGGCCGAGATGTACTGGTCGAGGAAGGAGGGCGTGACCTGCAGAACCTTGGCGTTGTTGTCGAAGCCGTCCCTCACCTCATCGGAAGGCAGCAGATTGGAGACATCGACGTCGAGGCCGAGGAGATCGCGCACGGCGTTGCCGTACTCGCGCCGATTGAGGCGGCTGAGTGGAACACGGCCTGCGTACGGAGCGACTTCCGCCGTATCGAGCGTGCGCTCGAGCCAGGAGATGAGGCCCTTCACGGTGTTGGCGTCGGGCCGCTTCTTCCCGGGTGGCGGCATGAACCCGCCATCGAGCTTGACGATTGCGTTTTCCCAGACCTTCGCGTTGGCGGGAATCTGCTTCGCCGTCATGATGTCGAAGGCGACGCCGCCGGCCCAGTCCGTCGAATTGTGGCAGCCGGTACAGTACTGCTGAATCGCGCTCCACTCGGTGTGGGCGGCACCCTTGGGGGCACCCCAAACCTGCGGGGCGCCTGCGGCGAGCAGCGCGCACATAACGAGAGCGCCGATGTGAAGGCCGCAGTGGCGTACCATGCTCGAGCTGCCTCCCCCTTTTGCCGATCCAATCGGGTCGTCCGAAGCATACCGGTAATCGCGACGCTTCTGCAGCAATGTCAAGACCAGCTCCCGATTTTGCAGTGCAACACACCAGCGCGGACGGCTCGCCGCTCCGGTGGCTCAGGTGCGCCGCCGGGGTCCTTTCCCGAGGAGATACCGCTGTACAATCATACGGTTATGTAAGGCCCTCGCGACTCCGTCCAATCGGGCGCCACGCAAGCCTGGCGACGGATTGACCACGCGGAAGCAGTGTTTATTCGGGGGAGCGAGAAAGCGCGCGCCGCTACCTCGCGGAGGGAGGCCGTTGACGCGCCGCTCGGGTTCCCCGCGTAATAGCCGGGTCGCGCCAGCGGCTCGCGAGATCGGTCGACGGCAAAGAGTGAAGATGCGAAGCATGCGGCTCCTCGCAGGGCAGCTCGACACGGCGGGGACACTGTCGTCCGGGACCGCTGGTGGTGCATCGGCACTCTTCGCGCTGGTGGCAACCGCGTTGGCGGCCGGCGCGCCCGCGCTCGCCGCGCCCGCTGGCGGCGCCCCGCAACGATGGCTCATGACACACGATGCACCCTTGATTGCCGACGGCCGAGTCCATTCCTTTCCGTTGCCCCACCCCCGCAGCGGCCCAACCACCGTCGCGATCGCATCCGACGGCCGGGTATGGTTCACCGAGAGCAGCGGCGACCGTATCGGCCGAATGAATCCAGACGGCACCGGCCTCGTCGAGTTCGCGCTGCCGCATCCTCGAAGCTCGCCGCGCATCATCGCGCGAGGCAGCGACGGCGCCATGTGGTTCTCGGAGCACACGGGCAACCGCATCGGGCGCATCGCGCCGGATGGAAAGATCGAGGAGTTCGACATCCCGACACCCGCGAGCGAGCCGCGCGCCATCGCGCTCGGCGCGGACGGCAACATTTGGTTCGGCATGTTCGCGGCGGGGAAGATCGGGCGAATCACGCCCGCCGGCGTCATCACCGAGTTCCCGCTGCCCACGGCGGGGAGCGGCCCGCGCGCGCTCGCGGCCGGACCCGACGGCAATATCTGGTTCTCGGAATACCGCGCGGACAAGATCGGCCGCATCACGCCGGAGGGGCGGGTGACCGAGTTCGCGCTGCCGCGGCCGGCCTCGGGTCCCGGCGACATCACCGCCGGCGCGGACGGCGCAATGTGGTTCGTCGAGCTCTCCGGAGGCATGGACGGCCTCGCGACGAATGGCAATCGCGTCGGCCGGATCACGATGCGCGGCGCGGTGACCGAGTTTGCGATGCCGGCGCCCGGGCCCTCGCCGATCAACATCGCCGTCGGACCGGACCGCAACCTCTGGTACACGCGCGGCAGCAAGCTCGGCCGCGTCATGCCGGACGGGACGATCACCGAGTTTCCGATCGGAGCCGGCGCGCTCGCGGTAGGCCTATCCGCCGGCAGCGACCGGGAGCCGCCGACTCGGCTCCTCAACCGGCTCTGGTTCGCCGACGCGAGGGGAAACGCGATGAGCTATCTCGAGTTTCGATCGCCGTAGCGCAGAGGATCGCCGCCGCATGTCCGAGGTCACGAAGCCTACCGTCCGCACCGTCGAGCGGACCACCGAGCGCCTTCTGGCGTCCGACGTGTTTGAGTCGCGGAGCCGCACGCAGCCTCCGCGCAACGGCGCCGGATTCATCCGCGAGGCCGCCCGCGACGTTCCCGTCTATCACCAGTGCGACGTGCTCGTCGTCGGAGGCGGTCCCTCCGGCAGCGCCGCCGCGTATGCCGCCGCCAAGACGGGCGCCGACGTGGTCCTGCTCGAGCGCTACAACCATCTCGGCGGCCTCTCGACCGGAGGCCTCGTCATCTGGATCGACCGCATGACCGACTGGAGCGGCCACCAGGTCATCCGCGGCTTCGCGGAGGAGATTCTCGACCGCCTGCCCGCGGAGGCGAAGGCGGGCCCCGCGCCTGCAGAGTGGGGCTCGCGCGATCCGCAGCTCGCCGCGTACTGGGCGTCGCGCACCTCGGCCTTTCACGGGATCGTCTCCTGGGCGCCGACGATCGATCCCGAGCGGCTGAAGGTCGCGACGCAGGAGTTGCTGCTCGAGGCGCGCGTGCGCCTCGTGCTGCACGCCTGGGCCGCGCTGCCCATCGTCGAGGACGGGCGCGTGACCGCGGTGTTGTTTGAGAGCAAGGCCGGCCGGCAGGCGCTGCGTGCGAAGGTGGTGGTCGATGCAACGGGTGACGGCGATGTCTTTGCGCGCGCCGGCGCGGAGTACGAGAGCGACATCGACGAGGGCGACGTTCATCACAGCCTGAACACCGCCTTCGTGCTGGGCGGCGTCGACATGAATCGATGGATCGAGTTCCGAACCACCGAGCGGGAGCAGTTCGCCGAGTTCATGCGCCTCGGCCGCGAGCGCCTCGGCTTCTTCCAGGCGCCGTATGTCTCGTGGCGCAACGACATCGCGCTGTTCCTCGGACCTCGCCAATCCGGATTGTCCGCCCTCGACGTCGACGACATGACCGAGATCGAGATCCGCTCCCGCCGCTTCATGGCCGGCCACTGCGAGTTCTTCCGGCGGCACGCGCCGGGCTTCGAGAGCGCCTACATGCTTCAGAGCGCGAGCCAGCTCGGCGTGCGGCACACCCGGCGCCTGAAGGGCGTCGGCAAGGTGCACCGCGCGCAGTGGCCCGAGGGAATCCCGCTCGGCGGGGAGATCGGCGTCAGTCCCTCCGTCTCACCCAAGTTCCCGGTGATCTCGGTGCCTTACGAGGCGCTGGTGCCGGCGCGTCTCGATGGCCTGCTCGCCTGCGGCCGCCACATCTCCTGCGACCCGAGCTCGCACGGCTT
The DNA here is from genome assembly GCA_030038645.1 of Gammaproteobacteria bacterium. Lineage (GTDB taxonomy): Bacteria > Pseudomonadota > Gammaproteobacteria > Steroidobacterales > Steroidobacteraceae > JASHUC01. Next base: position 432 of record JASHSR010000463.1, on the reverse strand, counting down.
CATGCGCGAGATTCCCCAGTGCTGGCTCACCGGCCAAGCGGCGGGCGCGGCCGCCGCCGTCGCCGCGAATGTCGGGGTCCAGCCGCGCGCCGTGAGCGTTCGAGACGTTCAGGCCGCGCTGCGCAAGCAAGGCGTCTTCATCCGCGATCCCGAGCGCGCCTGACCGCCGAGACGCCTATATTCGTGGCCCCTCGCCCGGGACTTGGGACCGCGGCGCGCGGCGCCGGGCAGACCCTGCGCTTCGACTGCTCGGAGCCGGATCGCGTATCATGCCGGCTAGGGGGAGGTACGCATGGCCAAACGGCTCCTGTGGGGGTTGCTGGCCTCGGGCTGGCTGCTCGCGGCGCCGCTCGCCGCATCGGCGCAGGGCGCCACGTCGCCGCCGGCGTCCAAGCCGGCCGCAGCGTCGAGCCAGCAGGCATCGAGCGATGC
>JASHSR010000462.1 GCA_030038645.1 Gammaproteobacteria bacterium | reverse complement strand
TGCTTCGAGTCCACGCGGGTCATGAGATGCGAATACGCGGCGATGCGTGTGGGCAGCACTCCGGCGTCGCTCCAGTTGAACGGCCGGTCGAGCCCGAAAAGCTCCTTCGCGACCCGCTCGGCGAGCTGCGGCAGCACCGGCGCGAGCAGCACCGTGAGCAGCTTGAAGCCCTGCAGCGCGCGCGAGCAGACATCCTGCAGCTCGGGAAGATTCGCGAAATCCCGCGCGAGCACCCAGGGCTTGCGCGCGTCGAATTCCTGATTGAGCTGGTCGGCGACGGTCATGGTCTCGCGCATGGCCTTCGCGAATTCGCGCGTCTCGTAGCTCTCCGCGACGAGGGAGGCCGTGCCGGCGGCTCCTCGGGCAAGCCGGTCGGTATCGCCCGCGTAGCGCAGCTCGCCTGCGAAATGCCGCGTGATGAAGGTTGCCGCGCGGCTAGCGATGTTCACGTACTTGCCGATCAAGTCGGCGTTCACGCGCGCGATGAAATCGTCCGGGTTGAAATCGATGTCCTCGACGTTCCCGTTGAGCTTGGCCGCGATGTAATAGCGCAGCCACTCGGGATTCATGCCGAGCTCGAGGTAGCGCAGCGCGCTCAAGCCGGTGCCGCGCGACTTGGACATCTTCTCGCCGCACACGGTGAGGTGGCCGTGGACGTAGATATCGTCGGGGACCTTGTACGGCGGCCCGGCGAACCGGAGCATCGCCGGCCAGAACAGCGTGTGGAAGTAGATGATGTCCTTGCCGATGAAGTGGATCTGCTCCGTCTCGGGCGCGGTGATGAACTCCTCGTAGGTGCGCGGCTCGCCGTTCGCGCGCGCCTTGCCGCTCGTGAAGTAGCTCTGCAGGGCGGCGAGATAGCCGAGGGGGGCGTCCAGCCACACGTAGAAGTACTTCCCCGGCGCATCGGGAATGGGGATGCCGAAGTAGGGCGCATCCCGCGAGATGTCCCAGTCCGCGAGCTCGACCCCGCCTCCGCTGCCCAACCACTCGCGCGCCTTGTTCGCGACCTGCGGCTGCAGACGTCCCGGCTCGTCGATCCACTTCCGCAGGAAGTCCACGCATCGGGGGTCGGACAGTCTGAAGAACAGGTGCTCGGAGCGCTTGAGGACCGGCACCGCGCCGGTGAGCGTCGAGTACGGACGGATGAGATCCGCGGGCGCGTTCACGATGCTGCAGACCTCGCAGGCGTCCGCGTACTGGTCCTTCGCGTGGCAGTTGGGACACTCGCCCTTGATGTAGCGGTCGGCGAGGAACATGCCCTTCACCGGATCGAAGAACTGCTCGATCGGCTTCGAGTAGATCAGGCCCGCCTCCTTGAGCCTTCGGTAGACGTCCTGCGACAGCTCCGTGTTCTCCGGTGAGTCGGTCGTGTACCAGTGATCGAAGCTCAGATGAAAGCCGCTCAAGGTTTGCGAGCGTCCCGCGAACACGCGTGCGACGAGCTCCTGCGGCGAGATCCTCTCCGCTTCGGCTTTGAGCATGATCGGAGCGCCGTGCGCGTCGTCGGCGCCGATGAAATGGACCCGGTGGCCCTGCATCCTCTGGAAGCGCACCCAGATATCGGCCTGGATGTACTCCATGACGTGGCCGATGTGGATCGGGCCGTTCGCGTAGGGCAGAGCCGTTGTGACGAAGAGCGTGCGGGGCTTCGCGGGGGTGCGGGACATCCGCCGAGTTTACAGTGCCCCCTGCGCTCGAGACAGTCCGGCGCCCGACGCGCCGCTCGGCCGGCTCGTGCCGCAAACGCAGAGAAATGCGGGCGAGGGCCTGCCGTTGCGGGCCGCTCAGCCCTGCTCCTTCACCGCCTCGAACCGCACCTTGTTGATGCCCTTCTGGTACGCCTCCTTGCCGGTGACGAGCTTCTGGTCGAGCAGCTGCTGGATGGCCTTGTCCATCGTGCGCATGCCGAACTGGGCGCCGGACTGCATGGTGTTCTCGAGCTGATCGAGCTTGCCCTGGCGGATCAGGTTCGAGGCCGCCGACGTGTTGACCAGGATCTCGAGGGCGGCGACTCGCCCCTGCCGGTCGGCGCGTTGCAGCAGCTGCTGGGAGATCACCCCGCGCAGCGAGGTGGAGAGCATCGTGCGCACGTGCGATTGCTTGTCCGAGGGGAACACGTTGATCATGCGGTCGACGGTCTGCGCGGCGCCGTTGGTATGCAGCGTCCCCATCACGAGGATGCCCATCTCCGCCGCCGTGACCGCGATGCCCATCGTCTCGACGTCGCGCAACTCGCCGACCAGGATCACGTCGGGATCCTCGCGCAAGGCGGAGTGCAGCGCGGCCGCGAAGCTCTCCGCGTGCACGCCGATCTCGCGCTGGCTCACGAGGCAGCTCTTGCGCTGGTGAACGAACTCGATCGGGTCCTCGACCGTGAGAATGTGCCCCTTCACGCGCGTATTGATGTCGTCGATCATCGCCGCGAGCGTGGTCGACTTGCCGGACCCGGTCTTGCCCGTGACCAGGATGAGCCCGTTGTTCGCGCGACACATCTGCCGCACCGCCTCCGGAAGCTTCAGCTCATCGAGCGTCATGGCCTGGGACGGGATGGCGCGGAACACGGCGCCCATGCCGCCCAGGTGGCGCAGCACGTTGACGCGGAAGCGGCCGCGGTCGCCGAGCGTATAGGCGAAGTCGGCGCCGTCCTGCGCCTCGAAGCGGTCCACGGCCGGCTTGGGCATGATCTCGTAGAGAGCGTCCCGCACCATTTGAGGCTCGAGCTTCTCCGGCCGCAGCGGCTGCAGATCGCCGTACAGGCGGATGCGCGGCGGATCGCCCGCGATGAAATGCAGGTCCGAGCCGCGCCGCTCGAGGATATCGAGGAGAAAGGCATCGATGTTGGCCATCGCGCTCCCCTCAGACCGAGGCCGGGGCGACGGGCGCGGCGCCGGCCTCGACCTTCGGCAGCATGCTGGTATCGGTCACGTACTTCTGGAACAGGCTCTTGTTGCTCGCGTAGGGGTACGCGTCGTCCGGATCGATCTCGCGCGCGCCGATGGCGGCGAGCAGCGCCTGATCGAGCAGCTGCATCCCGAGGTCGCGGCCGGTCTGCAGCTGGCTCGGAATCTGGTGCGTCTGATCGCTCTGGATGAGCTTGGCGATGGCCTTGGTCATCATCATGATCTCGCAGATCGCCCTGCGCGCGCGCGCATCGGCGGTCTTCACGAGGATCTGGGTCACGACGGCGAGCAGGCTCTGCGCGAGGAAGCTCTTCGTCTGCTCGCGCTCCTCTACGGGCAGGGCGTCGATGATGCGGTCGATGGTCTTCACCGCGCCGGTCGTGTGCAGCGTGCCGAGCACGAGATGGCCGGTCTCGGCGGCCGTCATGGCCATCGAGATCGTCTCCGCGTCGCGCAGCTCGCCGACCAGGATCACATCCGGGTCCTCGCGCATGGCGGCGCGCACGCCCTCCGCGAAGCTCGGGATGTGAGTGTGCAGCTCGCGCTGGATCACCTGGCTCTGCTTGCTGCGGTGAACGAACTCGATCGGATCCTCGAGGCTCACGATGTTGAGGCGGCGCGTGGCATTGAGGTGGTCGATCATCGCGGCGAGAGTGGTGGACTTGCCCGTGCCGGTCGATCCGGTCACGAGGATCATGCCCTGATGGAAGTCGCAGAGCTTGGTCACGATCGGCGGAAGGTTCAGCTTCTCGAGGCTCGGGACCTCCGAGGGAATGGCGCGGAACGTCGCCCCGATGCCGGTGTCCTTGCGGTACACGTTGACGCGAAAGCGGCCGCCGTCGGCGGAGACGTACGAGAAGTCGAGATCCCGCCCCGCGTTGAACTGCTCGCCGAGCGAGCGCGTGAGGATCTCTGCGATGTAGCCTTCGAGCTCGGTGGCCCGCAGATCGCGGAACTTGATGGGGAGCAGATCCCCGTGCATGCGCAGCATCGGCGGCACGCCGACGGCGAGATGCACGTCGGAGCAGCCTTGCTGCATGCCGAGCTTCAGAAACGCGTCGATGCGCGCCACAGTGCGATCCTCGACCTCCTGCCGGGACTTGAGGGGCGGATTGAAGGGCCGTTTTGCCTGTTCCGAGCCGGCAAATCAACGGCTTGGCGGCGGAAATTTGACGTAACGCACGAAAGCGGCCCCTGCGACCCGTTCTGGGGCGCGCCGGGTCGCCCGCGGGGTCGCTTGCCGGCGGGCGAGTAGACCGGGCGCCGGCTGGGCTCGTGGGCGTCGGTCGGCCGGGCGGGCGGGGCGCCGGTTGGGCTCGTGGGCGCCAGTCGGTCGATCGCCGGTCGGGC
>JASHSR010000461.1 GCA_030038645.1 Gammaproteobacteria bacterium | reverse complement strand
CGCCGGCATGAGCTCCTTCCCGCGCGCGATGGAGTGGCTGCATCGCCATCAGCCGCGGCTCGCGCAGGCGCTCGAGACTCGGCGCGAGAAGCTCCAGGATTTCGCGTTCCTGCGCGGCTTCTCCTACGGCTGCAAGCAGGTTTTCTCGGGCTCCCGGTGGGCCTCGACCGGCGAGGCCGGCGTGTTCCTCGATCCTTTCTATTCTCCCGGCAGCGATTTCATCGCCATCGCGAACACTTACATCACCGAGCTCATCGCGAGAGACCGGGCGGGGGAGCCCGTCGCGCCCTACGCGAGACTCTTCGGGCAGCTCTATCTGTCTTTCTATCGCAGCACCCTTGCGCTCTACGTCGATCAGTACTCGATCTTCGGCGACCCCGAGGTGCTGCCGCTCAAGGTCTACTGGGACTACGCCTACTACTGGGGCGTGCTCTGCCACCTCTTCATCCATGGCCGGATCGCCGACGTCCAGATGATGGGAGCCGTGCGCGGCGAGCTCGCCTCGACCTTCGCGCTCAACCAGTCGATGCAGCGCTTCCTCCGCGAGTGGTCGCGCGTGAGCCGCAAGCGCAACGGCCCGACGATCGTCGATCAGAATGCCCTCGGGTGGTTCGTCGAGCTCAATCGGGAGCTCGAGGACGAGCTTGGCGCCGACGCCTTCAAATCACGGCTGCGCGATCACTGCGCGCTGCTCCACGGCCTCGCGGCGGAGATCCTGTCGTGCGCGTCGGCGGAGTATCCGCAGGTCGACGGCAGCGCTCTACGCGCGCTCATTCAGGCACACTCCGAAAAGATGGGCGCGCCGCCGCGCGTTCCGCTCGCGCCCGAGGCGCAGCGCCCGGTCGCGCTCGCAGGCTGAGCGGCTGCGCCGCTCGGCGAGCCGCTGAGACAATCGGCAAAGCGGACGGCAACCCGATCTGCTCTACTGTCCGGTTGGGGAGGCTCACCGGTCCATGCCGGCCGCCGAATCACTCAACAACGACCCACCCGAGGAGGAAACCAATGAATCGCGCCAAATCGCTCAAGCTCGCAGTCTTGCCTTTGACCGCCCTGTGCTTCTCACCGCTCGTCTGCCTCGCGCAAGGCAATTCTCCGAGTCTCTTCGAGGTCATCACCGAAGTGGTGAAACCCGGGATGACCGCGAAATTCGAGCACGGCGTCAAGGACGTCGATGCTTACGCCCAGAGCCACGGTGACACCACCGGAACGTCAGCCTTCGAGGTGATCGACGGACCTCAAGATGGCAACATCATCATCCTCGTTCCGTTTCACTGGGCCGACCGGGATCATCCGGGTGCCTATTCGGCCGGACTCGACCAAGTGGCCGTCAAGGAAGTGGAGCCTTACCTCTCCTCGGCGCAGGGCGGTATCACCGAGATCCTGCCGAACCTCGGCATTGCGGCTCCGGCGAATACGCCACCGGAGAAGTACTACGAGCTGATACAGCTCGAGATCAAGCCCGGCAAGATGGATGATTTCCTGGCGGCCGTGAGGCAGATCTCCGACGCCGAGCGCAAGGTGAACCCGCAATCGAGCCCCGTTTCCTTCTTCGCCGAGGTCTCGGGCGGTGACGCCAATCAAATCACGGTCTCCATCGGTCATCCCGATTTCGCGGACTTCGGGCGGCCCGGAAAGTCGATATTGCAGGTGCTCCGGGAAGCCTATGGCGAGGACTCGGCGAGCACCGTCTGGAGAGCGCTCAACGACTCGATCGCGAGCGAGCACAATACGATCATCCAATACCGCCCCGACCTGAGCTTCACGCCGAGTGGGCAGGGCGGCTAGCGAGCGGCGAAGCGTTTGCGCCATCGAAGCGAGTCCCGCTCGTCGCCAACGGCTCTCGGACAGCCCGTGTCCGGCCGGCGGCGGGCGGGATCGCCCGCGCTGGTGCTCGTGCAGTCGATGATCAGCCGGCGCTCAGGAGCTTGATCCAGCGAATGGCGTTGGTGCCGGTGTCGGTGCCGGTATCGGTATCGGTATCGGCGTCGCTGGCGCCAGGGGCATTGCGCGGTCGCCGGCCGGCGGCCGCGCCGTCGCGCGAGGGCGCCGCAAGCTCACGCACCGCGCCGGGGGAAATGCCGAACATCTGCTGGAAAGCGCGGCCGAATGTCGCTTCGCTGGCAAACTGACAATCCATCGCCAAATCGAGAATGCGCCGACCGGGGGCGGGCCCACGCATCAGCTCCCGGAAGGCCCGGTGCAGCCGGCGCTGCCGGATATATCGAGCGAGGCCGCCTTCCGGCTCGAACAGCCGGTATACCGTCGCACGCGACCAGCCGGAACGCGCGCAGATGAGGTCAACCGAGAGCGCGGACGAGCCGAGGCGCCGCTCTACGATGCGCTTCAAGGAGTCGAGCGCCGCGCGGCGCATACCCTCCTGGGCGAGAGGCGCGATGTCCCTGCGGCCGCTGAAGGTCCTCGCCAGCACGCCGGTCAAGTCCTCCACGGCCGCACCGAGCTGCGCGCGCGGATCGGCATCGACCGTCTGCAACATCTGAGTGACGTGGTCGGCGAGAAGTCTCGTCTGCGGCAGCTCGCGCTTCAGCGCGATGAATTGCTCATCACCGATGGCGCTCGGCAGAAGCGCCGTGAGCGCCGCTCGCGGAATGAACACCGCCGGAACGCACGCCGCGCCGCGAGACGGAGCGTTCACGTAGGCCACGTGACTCCTCGCGCTGTCGAGGATGACGATGTCCCCCGGACGCTGGGTCTGCGATTTCCGTCCGGACAGATAGCGGATATCGGCCGTGAGACTCACCGCGATCTGATAATGATCGTAAGCCGCGCGCGCGACGTGGCGCGCCGAGCGGTTGTACGAGACGGAGCTCGTACGCACATCCGTGAGCACCGCGCTGCCCAGATGATGTATGCGGGCTCGCGCGTAGAAGCGATCCGCGCTCTGCAGGGGAGAGATGTCGGATGTCTCGACGATGGCGTCGCGGTAGAACTCCAAGCCCGCCGCACCCTCGAGGGAGACATCCGTCGTCAGGATGGATGGGGAGCGCTGTCGCGCAGGTGCCGCGCGTGACGAGACCTCGCATGGCGCAGGTGATGTGGTCATCGTCGCGGTTCTTGATTGGTGTTGCGGCGCGTGCGAACTGTGCTCGCGCGGCGGGAGCATAGTCTCTTCTGAGACGTACGGCAAAGTCCCGTCGGACCCGGCCCGCCGCGGCTCACCCCCGCCGCCCGCGCCCCGACCTCAGGTTTGCGACGATCGATCGGCGCACCGGAGCGCTGAGACTCGAGTCGGCGTCGATCGATTTCACGCGCGCGTGGCCGGATGGCTGGCGCGGAAGCGCCGTTCCGCACGGCGCTGTCTTCAGCAATCCTTGGAATCGACCGCGCACTCACGCCGCGCCGG
>JASHSR010000460.1 GCA_030038645.1 Gammaproteobacteria bacterium | reverse complement strand
GCCCACATTCTCGCGGCCGAGCTCGGCGTCAATCTCCGGCAGACCTCTGGTCCGGTGCTCGAGCGTCCGGGCGATCTCGCCGGGCAGCTCACCAAGCTGCAGCCGCGGGACGTGCTGTTCATCGACGAGATCCACCGCCTGAGCCCCGTCGTCGAGGAAGTGCTGTATCCGGCGATGGAGGACTACCAGCTCGACATCATGATCGGGGAGGGGCCGGCGGCGCGCTCGATCAAGCTCAATCTGAAGCCGTTCACGCTCGTCGGCGCCACCACGCGCGCGGGCCTGCTCACGTCGCCGCTCCGCGACAGGTTCGGAATAGTGCAGCGCCTCGAGTTCTACGGGGCCGAGGATCTCGAAAAGATCGTCCGTCGCTCGGCGGGTATACTGGGCGTCGAGGTGGACGCAGGCGGCGCGCACGGCATCGCGCGGCGCTCGCGCGGCACGCCGCGCATCGCGAACCGCCTGCTGCGCCGGGTGCGCGATTACGCGCAGGTGCGGGCCGACGGCCGCATCGACGAGCGGGTCGCGACGGAGGCGCTCAACATGCTCGAGGTGGATCCGGAGGGCTTGGACACGCTGGATCAGAAGCTGCTGATCACCGTCATGGAGAAGTTCGGGGGCGGCCCGGTCGGCATCGAGAGCATCTCCGCGGCGGTCGGAGAGGATCGCGGCACGCTCGAGGAGGTGATCGAGCCCTTCCTCATCCAGCAGGGCTTTCTCATGCGCACGGCGCGCGGCCGGATGGTGACGGGCAAGACGTACGCTCATTTCCACCGCAAGCAGCCCGAGGACTCGGCTTCGATGTCGCTGCCGCTGGAGCCGAAGCGGTGAGCTTTTGCTGGGCCGCGCGCGTCTACTGGGAGGACACGGACGGCGGCGGGGTGGTGTACTACGCGAACTACCTGAAGTTCCTCGAGCGGGCGCGCACGGAGTGGCTGCGCGCGCAAGGCGTCTCCCAGCGGGCGCTCGCCGAGGAGCGAGGCATCGTCTTCACGGTGACGAGCGTCGAGGTGAGCTACCGGCGCCCGGCGCGGCTCGACGACGAGCTGCTGGTCACCTGCGAGCCGGCGCGCGCGGGCGGAGCCTCGCTGTCGTTCGCGCAGAGGATCTATCGGCGGGCGCCGGCAGGTCCGGCGACATCGGGCGCGCCGCCTGGCGAGGCCCGGCCGGAGGCCGACGAGCTGCTCGCCACGGCGGAGGTGCGCGTCGCCTGCGTCGATGCGCGGACGCTGCGACCGCAACGATTGCCCGATTTCGTGGTCGATGTCCTGACGACAGCTTGAGGAGCGGGCCCGACATGCCGCAAGACTTATCCGTCATCCGTTTGGTGGTCCAGGCGAGCGTGCTGGTGCAGATCGTCCTCGCGCTGCTCGCCTTCGCCTCGCTCCTCTCGTGGGCCATCATCTTCCAGAAGCGCATGGTGACCCGGCGCGCGCGCCAGGAGGCCGATCGGTTCGAGCAGAGCTTCTGGTCCGGCGGCGACCTTGCGCAGCTCTATCGCGGCATCGAGTCTCGCGGTGGCGCGACCGGCATGGGGAGCATCTTCGAGTTCGGCTTCCGCGAGTTCGCGCGCCTGAGGCAGCAGGGCGCGGTGCCGACCGACCAGCTGCTCGAGGGGGCGCGCCGCGCCATGCGCGTCGCGCAGCTGAAGGAGATCGACCGCCTCGAGTACAGCCTCGCGACGCTCGCCACGGTCGGCTCGATCAGCCCCTACGTCGGTCTCTTCGGCACCGTGTGGGGCATCATGAGCGCGTTCGCCTCGCTCGGGAACGTCCAGCAGGCGACACTCTCCATGGTCGCGCCGGGGATCTCCGAGGCGCTGATCGCCACGGCGGCGGGACTGTTCGCCGCGATCCCCGCCGTCGTCTTCTTCAATCGCTACGCGGACCAGGTCGGACGGCTCGAGATGCGCTACGACGCCTTCATGGAGGAGTTCTCGTCCATCCTGCAGCGGCATGCGGCGCGCGGTCCCGAGCGGCCGGCGGCGAGCGGCTCGATGGCGGCGCACGGGGCCGGCGCGACGGCAACGGGAGGGGCGCACTGATGCCGCAGCTCTCGCGGGGACGGCGCCTGATGGGCGAGATCAACGTCGTTCCCTACATCGATGTGATGCTGGTGCTGCTCATCATCTTCATGGTGACGGCGCCCCTGCTGCAGGAGGGCGTGAAGGTGCAGCTTCCCTCGGCGCCGGCTCGCCCGCTCGATGCGGACCTCACCAAGAACTCCCACCCCCTCGTGCTCTCGATCGACAGCGAGGACCGGCTGTACCTCAACGTCGGCGGCAACCCCAAGGAAGCGCTCGATGAGACGACGGCCGAGGTCCGCGTGGCCGCGGCGCTGCAGCGGGATCCGGGCCGGCCCGTGCTGCTGAAGGCCGATTACCGGATCTCCTATGGTGATGTCATGAGCGCCATGGTCATGCTGCAGCGTGCGGGGGCGCAGAAAGTCGGCTTCGTGAGCCAGCCGGGCGCGACGGGCCGGCCCAAGCGCCGCTGACGGGTCCCGCGGGCGCATGCAGCAGCTGGAACCCCGGAGCGATCGCTGGATCTCCATCGCGCTGTCCGTGGCGCTGCACGGCGCGCTCATCGCCGCGCTCGTCTACGGGTGGCTGCTCTTCCGCAAGGAGTCCCGGCCGGCGCCGAGCCTCGCCATCAATGCGACGGTCGTGAGCTCGCAGGCGCTGAGCGGCTCAGGCACAGTCGCGCAGGCGCCGCCGCGGGCGCCGCCGCACAAGGCGCTCCCACCCAAGCCGCTCCCGCCGCCCCCACCGCCCCCTCAGCCGCCGCCACAGCCGACCGTCGATGAGCAGACGGTCCCGCCGCCGCCCGACATGGCCGCGCGGCAGGAGGCGGCGCGCAAGGCCGCGCAGGCGGCGGCCGAGAAGCAGGCGGAGCAAGCGCAAGCGGATGCGGAACGAAAAGCCCAGGAAGCGGCCCAACGCAAGGAGGCGGAGGAGGAGGCGAAGCGCAAGGCTCGGCAGCAGGCCGAGCTCGAGGCGCAAGCGGAGGCCAAGCGCAAGGCGAAAGCGGCGGAGGAGGCGAAGAAGCGCGAGCTTGCTGCGGAGCAGCAGCGCAGAGCCGAGGAGGCGAAGGCGCTTGCGCTCAATCAGGCCGATCTGCAGCAGAGCGTCGAGGCGGAGGAGAAGGCGATGGCTGCCCGCTCCGGTCCCGCCTTGGCGACCTGGGAGCAGCTGATCAAAGCTCGCATAGAGCATGCTTGGATCCGGCCGCCGACGGCGCGGCAGGGCATCGACTGCCTCGTCGACGTGACGCAGGTGCCCGGCGGCCAGGTCGTCAACGTGAAGGTCGGCGCCTGCAACGGCGATACGGCGGTGGTCCAGTCGATCCAGGATGCCGCCTACCGCGCCTCGCCGCTGCCGCCGCCGCCCGACCCCGCGCTGTTCGAGCGCGACTTGCAGATCGAATTCAAGCCGACGGATTGATCGACACTCATGACGATATCCCGCAGAAGCCTGATACAGAGCGCCGCCGCGCTGATCGCCGTGGCGGGCGCCGTCGCCGCGCTCACCGCGCGCGCGCAGCTCCGGATCGAGATCACCTCGGGCGTGACGGACCCGATCCACATCGCGGTGGTGCCGTTCGCCGGCGGCTTGCCGGCCGCCCCCACCGCGGGCGCCGACGCCGCGAGCATCGTGCAGAACGATCTCGAGGGCACCGGGCGGTTCCGGGGCATGCCGTGGAATCAGATGAAGGTGAAGCCCGCGCAGGCCTCACAGGTCGTGATCCCCGACTGGCGCGCGAGCGGCAACGACTACGTCGTCGTGGGTCAGGTCATGGCGCTTCCCGACGGCGAGCTCGCCGTGGACTTCCAGCTCCTCAACACCCTCACCGGCGAGCAGCTCGCGAATCAGCGCTTCAGCGGGCCGCCGAGCGCGCTGCGCAACGCGGCGCACCGGGTGAGCAACGTGATCTACCAGAAGATCCTGGGCGTGCGGGGCGCGTTCGACACGCGCATCGCGTACGTCGCCGTCGCGGGCAAGCCACCCATGCAGCACTTCCAGCTCGTGGTGGCCGACGCCGACGGCGCGAATGCGCACGTCGTGCTGCAATCGGATCAGCCCATCATGTCCCCCGCGTGGTCTCCCGATGGGCAGTGGCTCGCGTACGTGTCGTTCGAGAGCAAGCGCTCGACGGTGTACGTGCAGCAGGTGAGCACCGGCCAGCGCCAGCTCGTCTCGGCGCGCGCGGGCATCAACGGCGCGCCGGCCTGGTCGCCCGACGGACACAAGCTCGCCCTGACGCTCGGGGGCACCAACGGCAACCTCGACATCTACGTGCTCGACTTAAGCGATCAGCAGCTCACGCGCCTCACGGACGACCCGGCTATCGATACCGAGCCCGTGTGGGCACCCGACGGGCAGTCGATCTACTTCACCTCCGACCGCGGGGGCGGCCCGCAGATCTACCAGATCGGCGCGAGCGCCGGCGACCGGCCGAAGCGCATCACGTTCCAGGGCAGCTACAACGCGCATCCGTGCATCTCCCCCGACGGCACGCAGCTCGCCATGGTCTCCGAGGACGGCAGCAGCTTTCGCATCGCCGTACAGGACCTCGCGAGCGGCACGGTGCGCTACCTCTCCCCGGGCCCGCTCGACAACGCGCCGAGCTTCGCGCCGAACGGCGCCATGCTGCTGTACGCCTCGATCGAGAACGGCCAGAGCGTCCTGCAGCGAGCCTCGCTCGACGGACTCACCTCGCAGCGGCTCACCTCGGATCAGGCGGATGTGCGCGATCCGGTGTGGGGGCCGTTTGCGCACCCGTGAATTATGCTAAAAAGCCTCGCACGAACGGAGGGTAACCATGCGTAGAGCCTTTCCAGTCCTCATAGCCGCCGCTGCGCTGATGCTCGCAGCCTGCGCTCACAAGCCGCCACAGCCGACTGCGGGATCGGGCACCGCCGTCCCGGGCAACGGATCGAGCGCCGAGTCCGCCGGCGCCGCAGGCGCCAACTCGAGCGAGAGCGCCGGCGCGAACGGTGGCCAGGAGGTCGCCGGACCCGACGCGGGGCTGCTCGCCAAGCGTACGATCTACTTCGACTTCGACAGCAGCGAGATCAAGGGGGAGGGGACGGACATCGTCGCCGCCCACGCCAAGTACCTCTCGATGCATCCCAGCCTGCACGTGCGGCTCGAGGGCAACACGGACGAGCGCGGATCGCGCGAGTACAACATCGGGCTCGGCGAGCGGCGCGCCCAGGCGGTTCGCCAGGCCCTGCTGCTGCAGGGCGCCGCCGACTCGCAGATCAGCACGGTGAGCTATGGCGCGGAGCGGCCGGTCGATCCCGGACACAACGAGGCGGCGTGGGCGAAGAACCGCCGCGTCGACATCGTCTACCTGAAGTGACGGCCCATGCGTAGAGCGATCGCGTACTCGTCCCTCGCCGCTGCGTTGATCGTGCTCGCCGGCTGCGCGACAACGCCGGAGGACGACCCGGTGCTGCAGGGCAAGCTCAACGACCTCGACGCGCGGACGGCGCGCATCGAGCGCGTGATCTCCAATCAGAGCTTGCTCGACATGGCGCAGAGCATCAACTCGCTGCAGGCGCAGATGCGCGTGCTGCAGGGGCGCATCGACGAGCTCGAGAACATGAACGACGCCTTGCGCAAGCAGGAGCGGGCGCTCTACGCGGATCTCGACCGGCGGATCGACCAGCTGGGCACGGGTGGCGGCGGCGCGGCGCCGGCGGCCGGGCCGCCTCCGGGATCGGAGCAGGCGGCTTACATGCAGGCCCTGGACTCGCTGAAGAACGCCAAGTACCCCGATGCGATCGGCGAGCTGCAGCAGTTCCTGAAGAGCTACCCGAAGAGCGACCTCGCCGACAACGCGCAGTACTGGCTCGGCGAGGCCTACTACGCCTCCGGGGATTTCGCGAAGGCCGCCGCCGCGTTCCATACGCTTCTCGATCAGTGGCCCAGCTCGAGCAAGGCGCCCGACGCCCTGTTGCAGCTCGGCTACTCGCAGTACGAGCTCAAGCAATACGCGGACGCGCGCGCGACGCTCGCCGAGGTGTCCCAGAAATATCCAGGCAGCAACGCCGCGCAGCAGGCCCAGGACCGGCTGCGCCAGCTGAGCGCCGGCCAAGGGCACTGAGCCGCGGGCGGCTTCATGCGCCATGTCGCGCCTCAAGATCACGGAAGTCTTCTACTCGCTGCAAGGTGAGGCCGACACCGCCGGCATTCCGACCGTCTTCGTCCGCTTGACGGGCTGCCCCCTGCGGTGCCAGTACTGCGATACGGCCTACGCTTTCCAGGGTGGGGAGTGGTGGACGCTCGAGGAGGTGGTCCGGCGCGTGCACGAGCTCGGCGGACGGTACGTCTGCGTCACGGGCGGCGAGCCGCTCGCTCAGAAGGGCTGCCCGCCGCTG
>JASHSR010000459.1 GCA_030038645.1 Gammaproteobacteria bacterium | reverse complement strand
TGCCGGCTCCGGCGCGGGAGCGCGCGCGGTCGGACGCGCGTGCTGTGGCGCATCTGGGGCGACAAATCCCTCTATCAGCCCACTCAGCACAACGGCGCCAGGCCCTTCTTGGCGACTCACACCTCCGGGGGTTGACACAGGAAGTCTCATACGACGAAGTTGATCAGCTTGTCGCGCACGACGATCACCTTCTTGATCGGCTTGTCGGCGACGAACTTGCGCACACGCTCGTCGGCAAGCGCCGCATCGCGGGCGCGAGCCTCGTCCGCGCCCGCGCTCAAGACGAGCCGTGCGCGGAGCTTGCCGTTCACCTGCACGACGACCTCCACCTCGTCCTGCGCGAGCGCCGCGGGATCGGGTTGCGGCCAGCGCTCGTCCACGAGCGGCCGCTCGTGCCCGAGCGCGCGCCACAGCGCGTGGCACACGTGGGGGATGATCGGCGACAGCGCGAGCGTCGCGATCTCGAGCGCCTCCTGCCGCACGGCGCGTCCCTCGGGCGAGTCGTCCTCGAAGCGTCCGATCGCGTTCGAGAGCTCCATCATCGCGGCGATGGCGGTATTGAAGTTGTGGCGTCGGCCAATGTCGTCGGTCGCCTTGGCGAGCGCCTGGTGGACGGCCCGCCGCAAGTCCCGTTGCGCGGCCGACAGCGCCGAGCGATCGAGCCGCGGCGCCGGCCCGCGGGCGACGTGCTCGTACACGGCGTGCCACAGCCGGCGGATGAAGCGGTAGGAGCCGAGGACCCCTTCGTCCGACCATTCGAGCGTCTGCTCGGGCGGCGAGGCGAACATCATGAACAGGCGCGCCGTATCGGCGCCGAAGCGCTCGATCAGGCTCTGCGGATCGACGCCGTTGTTCTTCGATTTGGACATCGTGCCGAGGCCTTCGTACTGCACCTCGACCGTGCGCCCGTCCGGGAGCTTCGCCTGATGCAGCTCGCGACCGTCGGGCTCGCGGCGGGTCTCGACGTCCGCCGGATTGAAGTACAGGCGCCGCCCCTGCGCGGGCTCGAGCGAGTAGATATGGTTGAGCACCATCCCCTGCGTCAGCAGCCTCGTGAAGGGCTCTCCCGTCCTCACCAGGCCGAGATCGCGCATGACCTTCGTCCAGAAGCGCGAGTACAGCAGGTGCAGGATCGCGTGCTCGATGCCGCCGATGTACTGATCGACCGGCAGCCAGTGCTCGACCCTCTCGTCCACCGCCGCGCCCGCCTGGTCCGGACAGGCATAGCGGATGAAGTACCAGGAGGAGTCGACGAACGTATCCATCGTGTCGGTCTCGCGCCGCGCGGGCTTGCGGCACTTTGGGCACGTGCACGCCTGGAACGCCGCCGACTTCGCGAGCGGATTGCCGCTGCCGTCCGGCACCAGGTCCTCCGGCAGCACGACGGGCAGCTCCTCGTCGGGCACCGGAACCTGCCCGCACGCCTCGCAGTGGATGATGGGGATGGGACAGCCCCAGTAGCGCTGGCGCGAGATCCCCCAGTCGCGCAACCGGTACTGGATGCGCTTGCGGCCGAGGCCCTTCGCCTCGAGCGCCGCGGCGATGGCGTCGACCGCTGCCTCCGACGAGAGGTCCGAGAACTCACCCGAGCTCATCGTCACACCGTGCTCGGCGTAGGCCGCGATCCACGGCGCGCGCACCTCGGAGTACGCGCCGCTCGACGAGCGGATCACGGTGGTCACGGCGAGCCCGTTCTGCAGCGCGAACTCGAAGTCGCGCTCGTCGTGGGCCGGCACGCCCATGACGGCGCCCTCGCCATACGCCATCAGCACGTAGTTGGCGACCCAGATCTCGATGGGCTCGCCCGTGAACGGATGCTGCACGTGCAGCCCCGTGCGCATGCCCTTCTTCTCCTGCGTCGCAACGTCGGCCTCCATGACACTGCCGCGCCTGCACTCCTCGACGAACGCGGCGAGCTCGCGGCTCGACTGGGCGGCCGCGAGCGCGACCGGATGCTCCGCGGCGACGGCCATGAACGTCACGCCGAAGAGCGTGTCCGCGCGCGTAGTGAAGACCTTAAGTGTACCGTCCCCGAGAGCGTCCCGCGCCTGCAATGCCTCCCGCGCGTCCCGCGCGTACGGAAACCCCACCTCGCAGCCGACGCTCCGCCCGATCCAGTTCGCCTGCATGAGCTTTACGCGCTCGGGCCAGCCACCGAGGCCGTCGAGCGCATCGAGCAGCTCGTCGGCGTAGCGCGTGATGTTGAGGTAGTACATCGGGATCTCGCGCTTCTCGACGAGCGCTCCCGTGCGCCAGCCGCGGCCGTCGATCACCTGCTCGTTCGCGAGCACGGTCCGATCGAGGGGGTCCCAGTTGACGACGCCGGTCTTGCGATACGCGATGCCTCGCTCGAGCATCCGCAAGAACAGCCACTGGTTCCAGCGGTAGTAGCTCGGGTCGCAGGTGGAGAGCTCGCGGGTCCAGTCGATCGCGAAGCCGAGCGACTTCAGTTGTGCGCGCATGTAGGCGATGTTCTGGCGGGTCCACTCGGCCGGCGGCACGCCGTTCGCGATCGCCGCGTTCTCCGCCGGCAGCCCGAAGGCGTCCCAGCCCATCGGCTGCAGCACATTCCGTCCCTGCATGCGCATGAACCGCGCGAGCGTGTCGCCGATCGTGTAGTTGCGCACGTGTCCCATGTGCAGGCGCCCCGAGGGATACGGGAACATCGACAGGCAGTAGTACTTCTCGCCCGCGCGCTCGCGCGCCTCGAACGCGCGGCTCCTTCGCCAATGCTCTTGCGCAGCGCGCTCTACGGCCTGAGGGTCGTATGCCTCGTCCATGGACCGCGTGCGCTCAGGGCAATCGCAGCGGCACGAAGATCTGCGCGTCCTGACGTTGAATGAGCAGCGCGAGCGTCTTGCCGGCCGATTTGGCCGCCTTGTCGAGATCGTCCGCCGAGCGAACCGGCTTGCCGTCCACACCGAGAATGATGTCGCCCGGCTCCACGTCCGCCGAGGCGGCAGGACCGGTCACTTGCTCGACGATGAGGTTGCCATCCGTCTGCGCCTGGCGCTTCTCATCCGGCGTGAGAGGCCGCACGGTCAGTCCGAGCCGCGCAGCTTGATTCGACAGGTGCCCGGGCTGCATGCGCGAGGCCGTGCGCTCCGGCTTCTCGTTGAGCTCGGCGACGTGCACGTCGAGCTGCAGCTGCCTGCGATTGCGCCAGATCGTGAGCCGCGCCTCGCTGCCGGGTCTCATGTTCGAGATCCGCGACGAGAGCTCCCCGTAGCGGCTGATGTCGGCGCCGTTGACGGCGAGAATCACATCGCCGGGCTTGACGCCGGCTTTGTCCGCGGGACCGCCGGCCTCCACCATGCTCACGAGCGCGCCGCGCGGCCGATCCAGCCCGAACGATTCCGCGAGCTCCGCGTTGAGGTCCTGGATGGTGACGCCGATGCGGCCGCGCACGACGTGGCCGTTTCTGACGAGCTGAGTCTCGACGTTCACCGCCACATCGATCGGGATGGCGAACGAGAGGCCCATGTAGCCGCCCGTCTCGCTGAAGATCTGGGAGTTGATGCCGATGACCTCGCCCTTCACGTTGAAGAGCGGTCCGCCCGAGTTGCCAGGGTTGACCGGGACGTCGGTCTGGATGAAGGAGACGTAGTTGTCGCTCGGAAGCGAGCGGCCGAGGGCGCTGATGATGCCGGCCGTCACGCTGTTCTCGAAGTCGAACGGCGAGCCGATCGCGACCACCCATTGCCCCGGCCTGAGCTTGCTCACGTCCCCGAACTTCACGGTCGGCAACCCATGCGCATCGATCTTGACGACGGCCACATCGGTGCGGTCGTCGATGCCGATCACCTTCGCCTGAAACTCGCGGCGGTCGATCAGCTTCACCGTCACCTGGTCGGCGCCCTCGACGACGTGTGCGTTCGTGAGGATGTACCCGTCCGAGCTCACGATGAAGCCGGAGCCGGTGCCCTTCTGAGGCGGCATGTTGCGCGGCTGCGGGCGATCGGGCCCGGGAATGCCGAAGCGGCGGAAGAACTGGTTGAAGGGATCGTCCGGATCGTCGTCACCGGGTCCCGAGGACTCGTGCTCGACGACCTGAATGTTCACCACGGCGGCGCCGTACCGCTCGACGAGGCTCGCGAAATCGGGGAGCTGGTTCCCCGAGGCGCAGGCGGCAAGGTCCGCCTGAGTCCCGGAGCCGCGCGCGAGCAGCGGCTGCGCGGCCGTCCGGGCGCTCGAGCTCGCGCAGCAGGCCGCGACGACGACGCTCGCGAAAAAGAGGATTCCGGCCCTGCGGGCCGACCATTGAAAGCTCATGTAATACTCCGTGGATCCGGCAGGCCTGCTCGGCCCGCAAGACCCGATGACTCAATCTTCCAGCATCCGGTGTACCCGTGCCGCGGCCGGATGGGCTCCGCGGTCCTCGCCGGCCATGCGGAAGAGCCGGCTCCACCCTACCACCAACGCGAGCGTGGTGGCAGCGAGAGAAATAATCAACCAGTTTCCGTAATACGCGTAGGGCGTGAGTCCGCGGCGGGCCGTGAACGTCGCTCTGAGCACGTAGGGCCGGTACTCCGGCGCGCGCGCGAGGACCGCGCCATGAGGACCGATCACCGCCGAGATGCCGTCGTTCGCCGCGCGCAGCATGAACCGGCCATCCTCGATCGCGCGCATCCGGGCGATCTGCAGGTGCTGGGCGTGCTCGGTCGAATGCGCGAACCATGCATCGTTCGTCACGTTGACCAGCGCATCGGATTCCCCGAGCACCGGCAGCTCGTAGCTGCCGTACACGTCCTCGTAACATATGGACGTCGCGAATCGCAAACCGGCCGCGTTGAGCGGCGGCTGATCGGGCGGACCGCGCGTGAAGTCCGAATACGGCAGGCTCATGAGCCGCAGCCAGCTGCGCACGAAGCTCGGCACCGGGAAGAACTCGGCGAAGGGCACGAGGTGGCGCTTGTCGTACCAGCCGATCCCGGACCCGAGGCTGAGCACCGAGTTGTAGTAGATGTCGTCGCCGTCCGCTCGCACCACCCCGAGCAGCAGCGAGGAGCCTCGCTGCTGGGCGTCCTTGTACAGCCCAAGGAGGTAGCTCGTGAGATTGTTTGCGAGATCCGGCGGCGCCGCCTCCGGCCAGATGATCACGGGCGTGCCGAGCGCGCTCAACGTCATATTTCGATACAGCTCGAGCGTGCGATCGCGATTCGCCTCCTGCCACTTTTGATCCTCCGGAACGGATCCTTGCACGATCGCAACGCCGACCGGCTTTCCGACCGGATGCGTCCACTCGATCGCGCGCAGCGGCGCGGCGATGAGCCACGGAATGATGAGAGCGGCGCCCGCGCCGATGCGCTCGCGCGAAGTCCCGAGGACGAGCGTCACGAGCGCGCCGGCCCCGACGAGCAGCAGCGCGCTCACCCCGTACATGCCGAGCATCGGACCGAAGGAGCTGCCGAGCCAGGTGTCGGTTTGAGAGTACCCGAGCGACAGCCACGCGAATCCGGTGAGGAACCAGCCGCGCCACCACTCGATGAGCGCCCAGGCCGCGGGAATGCCGGCGATCCAGCGCAGCGCTCCGGAAGGCGGCAGCCAACGGGCCACGACGTAGCCCACCAGGGCGCCGTACAAGCCCATGGCGGCGACCAGCCCGCCCCAGACGAACACCGCCATCCAGATCGGCGCATCGCCCCGGTGCAGGCCGATGAATACCCAGTAGGTGCCCGCGAGGAAGGTGCCGAGGTTGAACCCGCAGCCGATCCAGGCGGCCTCGCGTGGCGTCGTCCCCTGCCACAGCGCGATCAGCGCCGCGGGTGAGATCAGGGCGATCGGCCACCACTCGAGCGGCGCGAACGCCGTGACGAGGAGCGCGCCCGCCGCGGCGGCCAGTCCGTATCGCGCGCGGGAGATCACGCGCCGCCGCCCGCGGCGTGCTCTTCCGGCGGAATGACATCCCGCGCGCTGACCACGCGGAGCGCATCGATGCGCCGCCGGTCGGCCCTCACCACCTGGAACTCGAGGCCGTCGATCGCGAGGGTCTCGCCGCGCCGCGGCAACCGTCCGAGGCGGCTCATGACGAGGCCCGCCACGGTATCGAAGCCCTCGCCCGCGAGCCGGGTGCCGAAGTACTCGTTGAACTCCTGAAGCCGCGTCACGCCGCGCACGGAGAACCGGCGCTCGCCCTCCTTGCGGATGTTGCGATCGTCCTCGACGTCGAACTCGTCGTCGATCTCGCCGACGATCTGCTCGATCACGTCCTCGATGGTGACGAGCCCCGAGACGCCGCTGTACTCGTCCACGACGATCGCCATGTGATTGCGGTTGTGCCGGAATTCCTTCAGCAGCACGTTGAGCCGCTTCGATTCCGGCACGAACACCGCCGGGCGCATGTACTCGCGGATGTCGAAGCGCTCCTCGTGGCCCTGTGTCGTCAGGCGCAGCAGATCCTTCGCGAGCAGGATGCCGGCGATGTCGTCGCGGTCCTCGTCCATGACGGGAAATCGGGAATGGCCGGACTCGACGATGATCGAGAGCAGGCGCGCCGGCGGATCGTCGCGCCGCACGAACACCATCTGCGCGCGGGGCACCATGATCTGGCGCACCTGCAGGTCCGAGACCTCGAGCACGCCCTCGAGCATCGCTTCCGCGTCGGTGTCGATGAGGCCGCGGTCGCTCGCCTCGCGCAGCAGCTCGGTCAGCTCCTCGCGATCCTGCGGCTCGCCGGAGATCGACTTGAGCTTCTTGCGCAACCAGCGTCCCGTGTTGCCCGTGCCGCTGTCCCTCGAGACCATTCAGGCGCTCCGGTACGGATTGGCGAAGCCGAGCCGCCGCAGCACGGCGATCTCGCGACGCTCCATGCGCCGCGCATCCTCCGGCCGCTCGTGATCGTAGCCGGCGAGATGCAGCGCGCCGTGCACGACGAGATGCGCCCAGTGCGCGCGCAGGCTCTTGCGCTGCCGGCGCGCCTCGTCCCGGACGACCGGCGAGCAGATGACCAGGTCGCCGAGCGGCTTCGCAGCGGCCGCGGCGCCGCAAGGCCAGACAGCGCCATCGACCGGGAAGGACAGGACGTTCGTCGATCGGTCGTGGCCGCGGTAGCGCGCGTTGAGCCTGCGGCTCTCGCGCGCGCCCACGATGCGCACGGCGAGCTCGCGGCCGCTCGCGCGGC
>JASHSR010000458.1 GCA_030038645.1 Gammaproteobacteria bacterium | reverse complement strand
GATGAAGGTATAGAAAAGCGCGAACGCCGGCCCGAGCAGCAGGCTCATCGAAGTGTCGGAGAGATGCAGGTCATGCTCGATGGGCTCGACCAGCAGCGACATGATCCCGAGGTCGAGCTGGGCGAACATCGCCGTCAGCGCGAGCAGGAAGATCATGTACCAGGCCGCACCCGGCGCCGCCCACGCGCTGCCCGCGTCCGCGGCGATCACACCTGCCGCGCCGGCATCGGCTCGAGGAAGGTCAGTGGGCTCTGCGGCCATTCATCCCCCGTGGAATCTCCCGGGCCGGCCGCGCCCGCGCCGCTCGGCGCGGATAGCCGGCTCGGGGGCGGATCACGAGAGCACCGACGCCATCTTGCTCCGTCCCGCCTCGAGCGTGTCGCGCACCGGGTTCGGCATGGCGAGGGCGGCCTGGACGCCGGCGCGCGCCGACATCCGCTCGTGCCAGCCCCAGAGCTTCGGGGTGTCCTTCGCGTTGACGAGATTCGGCGACATCCGCGGCATGCCGGCCGTCATGGCGAAGCAGCTCACGTCGGCGAGCGAGAAGGCCGCGCCCGCGAGCCAGGGCGTCTCGGAGAGCTGCTGCTCCATGCGCGCGATGGAGGTGCGCACCTGCCGGCTCCAGTCGTCGAGCTGCTGCTTCGTGTAGCCCTGCTTGGCGGACGTGCGCCACTTGTCCTGCTGCTCCTTGAGGGGGATGCGCGAGATCTTCGCCTCGAGCTCCTGCGGCGTGAGCTGGTCGGTGATGTTGCGGATCATGTGGTGCCAGGCGATGAAGCTCAGCGCCGGACAGAAGTACTCGTCCACGAACTTGGTCCAGATGCGCATCCGCGCGCGCCAGTAAGGATCGGCCGGGCGCAGCGCGGGCCCCTCGAAGACCTCGTCGATGTACTCGTTGATCACGGTGGACTCGGTGATCACCTTGCCGTCGTGCACGAGCGCGGGAACCTGGCCGTTCGGGTTGACCTTCACGAATTGGGGCTCGTGCTGCTCGAACTTGTGCAGATTGACGAAGTGGCTCGTGAAGGGGACGCCCTTCTCCTTGATGGCGATCAGGGTCTTCAGGGAGTTGGCGGCAGGCTCCGCGTGATAAAGCTCCGGCATGAGGCGTCTCCGGTGAAACGGGGTCGTAAGGATGGCTCCGGGGCCGGTTGTCCTGTCAAGCGAGGCTCACGAGTGTGTCACCTGGAGGATGCTGTGCCGGATCTCCTCGTTGAGGACCAGCTGCGCGTCCTCGGCCACCTCGGCGAGCACCTCGCCGAACTCGAGCTTGCCCGACTGGGCGCTGCGCACCACTCCGCGCTCGCGCAAGCGGTCGATGAAGTTCTCGAACAGCGCCCGGTCGAAGAACTCCGGCGAGTTGAAGCCGTAGACGAGGCTCATGCGCTGGGCCATGAGATGGCAGCGCTCCTCGAGCGTCGCCTGGGTGATCTCCCCGCTCCCCGCCTTGAGCAGCAGGGAGATCGTGAGGTAGTAGCGCTCGATGGTCTGCAGGGTGGCCTGAGCGAGCAGCGAGAGCTGCATCGCCTCGGCCGAGGTGGGCCCCGGCCGGCGCCACTCGGCGCCGCCTTCGGCGCTCTCGATGACCCCGTGGCGCCCGAGCGCCGCGAGCACCGTGTCGATCGCGGCCGGCACCTCCTCCTCGGTCCAACGCAGGAAGAGCTCGGCGGCGATGTACGGATAGATGCGCCGGGCGAGCCGGTGGATGTCCTGCCGCCGCACCACGGAGTTGGCGAGGAAGACGCACGCGACGAGCGAGGGGAGCGCGACGAGGTGCAGCACGTTGTTGCGGTAGTACGCCGCGAGGACGGCGGCCTCGTCGCTCATTTGCACCAGGTCGCCGAGCGGATGCCTGCGGCGCGAGACGACCTTCATCGATTCGCCGTACGAGACGATCTCGGCGCTCGAAAGCCCGGTCACCGTGACGCGGTCGCTGTAGGGGCAATCGCGCAGCAGCGAGAGGTGCAGGTCGAGCTGCCTCAGCAGATCCGCTTCCGCCAGGATGTGGCGCGGAGAGGCGAGGAGCGCGACGGCGAGGAGATTGATCGGCGTCACCGCAGCGGCGGCATTGATGTGACGCATGACGGATGCCGCAAGAGCGTCAACCGCCGCGTTCACCCAGGGCAGCCGCCCCTCCTCGGTGCTCTGCGTGCGCCACTCCGTGCCGTGCAGATCGAGCACGTCGGCGAGGAAGATGGGCTCGCCCAGATTGACGTGAACTCGTCCGAACCGCTCCCGGAGCTTCGGCAGGGTGCGCAGCAGGCCGAAGATGCTCTCCTTCTGCTTCGGCTGGCCGGAGAGCTCTCCGATGTAGGTCGCGCCCTCGACGATGCGCTCGTACCCGAAATAGACGGGCACGAACACGACGGGCCGCGCGGGGCGGCGCAGAAAGCTGCGCACGGTCATGGAGATCATGCCGGTCTTCGGCTGCAGCAGCCGTCCGGTGCGGCTGCGCCCGCCCTCGATGAAGTACTCGATCGAATGTCCCCGGGCCATCATGGCGGCCATGTAGCTCGTGAAGACGACGGTGTAGAGCGAGCTGCCGCGGAAGCTGCGCCGGATGAAGAAGGCCCCGCCCTTGCGCAGGAAGCGCCCGATCACCGGCAGGTCGAGGTTGATGCCCGCCGCGATGTGCGGGATCGCGAACCCGTGGCGGTAGATCGCATAGGAGAGGAGCAAGTAGTCCATGTGGCTCCTGTGGCAGGGCACATAGACGATCTCGTTGCCGTCCGCCACCTTCTCGAGCGTCGCCGCGTGCTCGAAGACGACGCCGTCGTACACGCGGTTCCACACTCGGGTGAGCACGTGCTCGAGGAAGCGCACGAAGGCGTGGGAGTAGTTGGCCGCGATCTCATCGGTCAGGCGCCGCGCGGCGGTGAGGCCCTGGCGACGGGTGAGCTTGCGCTCGCGCGCTTCCTGGGCGACCGCCGCCCGCACCGCGCGCCTGCGCAGAACGTCGGCGACGATCGTCCGGCGGTGCGAGAGGTCCGGTCCGATGCGCGCGGCGCGCTGCCTGCGGTAGCGCGCCTGCAGGGCTCTCGACACGCGCCGGCACTGCACGTTCGGCGGGGCCTCTCCGCCGAGGAGACTGCGGAGCGACACGGCCTCGTCGATCTCGAGAAGGGTGTCGCGGCCGTTGAAGAGCACCTGGAAGAACTTGCGGATCCGGCTCGTGAGCGCCCAGCTCTCGACGAGCAGCAGGCGAAACCACGACGCCTCGCGCTGTGGCGCACGGCCCCAGTAGACGGCGGCGGGTACGAGATCGATGTCGATCTCCGGATGCTTGCGCAGCAGGTCGACCATCTGCGCGAGCGCGGGAGGCGGGCGGCGGTCGATGCGCAGGCTCCAGACTCCGCGGGGGCGGCTCAGGTAGAAGCACGACCTCAGGTCCCGCTCCCCGGGCACGAGCCGCTTGCGCGGCCGGGGCAGCTTCAGGCGCACGCAGGCGTTTTGCAGCACCGCGAGATCGGTGACGCTGCGGCGCTCGAGCACGTAGCACACGGGATTGCGCCGCTGCTGCAGGCGCAGCGCGGCGTCGTCCGGCAGCACGGTGAAGCGCACCCACAGCGCGAGGATCCGTCGCACCAACCAGGCCATGTGCCCCTCAAGCCGAGGCCGGCCGGCCGCACGCGGCGGGAGCTGTTGCGAGGAGCGGGCGGATCAGGCGCTTGAGTCCAGGACGAGGAGCCTGGCGGCTATCATAATCTCCCGGATGCGGCATCGCTGGCAGTTCTGGATCGATCGCGGCGGGACGTTCACGGACGTGATCGGCATGGACCCCAACGGGCGGCTGCACGTCCGCAAAGTGCTCTCGGCGCGCGCGGCGGGACAAGCGGCGGGCGACGATGCCGGAGAGGGCGCCCGAGAGGCGGCCGGTGAGGCTGCGGGTAAGGCTGCGAGTGGGGCCGGGGGCGAGCCCGCGGTCGAAGCCATTCATTCGATTCTGCGGGAGGCGGCTCGGCAGGAGCGCCGCGACGTTGCAGAGCCCCGTGATGTTGCAGAGCCCCGCGACGCCGGCGCGCCGCGCGACGCCGAGGAGCGTCGCGAGCGCATCGCCGTGGTGAAAGTCGGAACGACCGTCGCGACGAATACCCTGCTCGAGCGCACGGGGGAGCCCGTTCTGCTCGTGACGACCGCGGGGCTCGCGGACGGGTTGCGCATCGGGGATCAGAGCCGGCCCGACATCTTTGCCCGGCACATCCGCCGCCCCGAGCAGCTTTACGCCGCGGCGATCGAGGCACGCGAGCGGATCGACGCTCGCGGCGAGGTCCTCCTGCCGCTCGACGGCGAGGCGCTGCGCCGCGAGCTGGCCGCCGCGCGGCAGCGCGGATTGAAGTCCGTCGCGATCGTTTTCCTCCATGCATGGCGCCATCCGCGGCACGAGCGCGACGCGGCCGAGGCCGCCCGAGAGAGCGGCTTCGAGGCCGTATCCGTCTCGCACGAGGTCTCCCCCCTCGCGCGTTACGTGCCGCGC
>JASHSR010000457.1 GCA_030038645.1 Gammaproteobacteria bacterium | reverse complement strand
GTGGGCCTCATCAACGAGCGAGTCCTCGAGTTCGTCGAGGCGAACGCGCGCAAGCTCAACGATGCGGTCCAGGCGGAGCGCACGCAGGAGTTCGAGTACTTCGGCCTGCGCACGCTGCACGACCGCTACCTGCTGCGCCATCCCACGCGCCGCCTGGTGCTCGAGAATCCGCAGCATTTCTGGATGCGCATCGCCGTCGCGTTGAGCCAGACGGCGCCGGAGGCCGTCGAGCTCTACCAGCTCTTCTCGCATCTCGACTACATCCCGAGCTCCCCGACCCTGTTCAACGCGGGGACGCGCCACGAGCAGCTCTCGAGCTGCTTCCTGCTGGACTCTCCGGAGGACACCCTCGATTCCATCTACGACAAGTACAAGGATGTCGCCATGCTCTCCAAGTTCTCCGGCGGCATCGGCATCGCCTGGCACCGGGTGCGCTCGGAGGGCTCGCTCATCCGCGGCACGAACGGCCTCTCGAACGGCATCGTGCCCTGGCTCAAGACGCTCGACTCCTCGGTCGCGGCCGTCAACCAGGGCGGACGGCGCAAGGGCGCGGCCTGCGCGTATCTCGAGCCGTGGCACGCCGACATGGAGGCGTTCCTCGAGCTGCGCGACAACACGGGCGATGAGGCGCGGCGCACCCATCACTTGAACCTCGCCTGCTGGATTCCCGATCTTTTCATGCGGCGCGTCGAGCAGGATGCGCATTGGTCGCTCTTCGACCCGTACGACGTGCCCGACCTGCCGGATCTCTACGGCGAGGCGTTCGATGCCGCGTATGCGCAGGCCGAGGCGCAGGGCCTCGCCAAGCGGACGCTCCCGGCCCGCGAGCTGTACCTGCGCATGATGCGCACGCTCGCTCACACCGGGAACGGCTGGATGACGTTCAAGGACAAGTCGAACCGCGCGTGCAATCAAACCGCGAAGCCGGGCCGCGTGCTACACCTCTCGAACCTCTGCACCGAGATCCTCGAGGTGACGAGCGCCGGCGAGACGGCCGTCTGCAATCTGGGCTCGATCAACCTCGCCCGCCACCTCGGCCGCGACGGCTTCGACTTCGAGAAGCTCGCGCACACCGTCGAGGTCGCCGTGCGCCAGCTCGACCGCGTCATCGACCTCAACTTCTACCCGATCCCCTCCGCGTGCGCCTCGAACATGCGCTGGCGGCCCGTCGGGCTCGGCGTCATGGGGTTGCAGGACGTGTTCTTCCGGCTGCGCTTGCCGTTCGACAGCGAGGCGGCCCGGCGGCTCTCCACGCGCATCGCCGAGACGATCTACTTTCACGCGCTCCGCGCCTCGCTCGAGCTCGCGCGCCAGCTCGGCCCGCACGGCGCCTTCGCCGAGACGCGCGCCGCGCAGGGCGAGCTGCAGTTCGACGCCTGGGGCGTTACTCCGTCCGCCGAGCTGCCCTGGGACGACCTCAAGCGCGAGATCCAGGCGCACGGCCTGCGCAACAGCCTGCTCATCGCCATCGCCCCGACGGCGACCATCGCCTCCATCGCGGGCTGCTACGAGTGCATCGAGCCGCAGGTCTCGAACCTCTTCAAGCGCGAGACGCTCTCCGGCGACTTCCTGCAGGTCAACCGCTACCTGGTCGAGGAGTTGAAGCAGCTCGGCCTGTGGACATCGGAGATCCGCGATGCCATCAAGCTCGCCGACGGGTCGGTGCAGGGTCTCAAGGAGCTTCCGGAGCCGCTGCGCGCCATCTATCGGACCGCCTGGGAGCTGCCGATGCGCGGGCTGATCGATCTCGCCGCCGAGCGCGGCCCGTACGTCGATCAGAGCCAGTCGCTCAACCTCTTCATGGCGGCGCCCAACTTAGGTCCCCTCTCCGCGATGTACATGTACGCGTGGAAGCGCGGGCTGAAGACGACCTACTACCTGCGCTCGCGGCCGGCGACGCACATCGCCAAGACGACCGTCGCGCAGGGGCAGCCGGGACAGCGCGCGGCGGTGTCCGGCATCGGTGCCGGTCCCGGCTCCGACGCCAGCGCCGTCGCCTGCTCGCTCGAGAATCCCGAATCCTGTGAGGCCTGCCAATGAGCGCTTCCACGCCCACTCTGCTCGATCCCGGCTTCGATCTCACGCTGCGCCCGATGCGCTATCCGCGCTTCTACGAGATGTACCGGGCGGCGATCAAGAACACGTGGACCGTCGAGGAGATCGACTTCCAGATCGACCTCGGCCACCTGCGGCAGCGCATGAGCCCCGCCGATCGGCACCTGATCGAGCGGCTGGTCGCGTTCTTCGCGACCGGAGATTCCATCGTCGCGAACAACCTCGTCGTGAGCCTCTACCGCCACATCAACGCACCCGAGGCGCGGATGTACCTCTCGCGGCAGCTCTACGAGGAGGCGCTGCACATCCAGTTCTATCTGACGCTCCTCGACAACTACGTGCCGGACCCCGCCCGGCGCGCCCAGGCGTTCGCGGCCATCGAGAACATTCCCTCCATTCGCCGCAAGGCCCAGTTCTGCCAACGCTGGACCGACGAGGTCTTCGCGCTCGAGCACGTCGGCTCCGAGACGGACAAGCGCCGCTTCCTGCTCAACCTCACGTGCTTTGCGAGCTGCATCGAGGGGCTGTTCTTCTTCGGCGCCTTCGCCTACGTCTACTTCCTGCGCTCGCGCGGCCTGCTGCCGGGCCTCGCGGCGGGCACCAACTGGGTCTTTCGCGACGAGAGCGCGCATATGGCGTTCGCCTTCGCCGTGCTCGAGACGGTGCGCGGCGAGGAGCCTCAGCTATTCGATGAGGCGTGGGCTGCCGAGGTCCGGGCCATGATCGAGGAAGCCGTCGAGTGCGAGACGCAGTTCGCGGAGGACGTACTGTCGGGCGGCGTCGTGGGCCTCACGCGCGTGGAGATGCGCCAGTACCTCGAGTACGTCGCCGACCAGCGCCTCACGATGCTGCGGCTTCCGGTCCGCTACGGCTCGCGCAATCCCTTCCCCTTCATGGAGCTGCAGGACGTACAGGAGCTCACGAACTTCTTCGAGCGGCGCGTGTCAGCCTACCAGGTTGCGGTGCAGGGAGAGATCTGCTTCGATGCGGCGTTCTGAGGTGGGCGGAATCCCACGGCGAGCCGCGTAGCTGCCCGGGCAGCCTCGCTCCTGCGGCGAAGCGCCCGAGCGGGCGAGGCGCTGCGGCAAAGCGTTGAGCGCCTGAGCGGGCGATGTACTGCGGCCGTCCGCCGGATTCTCGGCTCCGCCCGCTCAACCGAGGAGCCATGAGCCGCCTTCTCATCGTCCTGGGCACGATCTTCATCGTCGCAGGCTTCATTTGGCCGTGGCTTCGGCACCTGTCGCTGTTTCACCTCCCCGGCGACATCGTCATCGACCGTCCGGGGTTCAAGTTCTTCTTCCCCATCACGACCCTGCTCATCGTGAGCCTCATCCTCTCGATCCTCGCGTGGCTGTTCCGCCGCTGAGGCGCCTCAGCGGCAAGTCGGCCTGAGCAAGCGGCTTGGCGAGGTTGCGGGCGCGGCATGCTTTACCTCATCGGATCGACAAATGTCTTCTTGGTGAGGTATGGCTTCGCCCGCGGGTCCGCCGCATTGACGGCGGTACAGATCGGCGCGGGAAGCGTCGATGCCCGAGAAAATCGCCCGCGACTCTAACGGCGGACATTGACGCAGGCTGGGGGCGGGACTACGCGCAGCGCGGCCGTCACTGGTCCCCGGCGGCACGCACGGCGGGGAGGATGCACGGTCTGCTGCGTGAGATCCGCAGGTGGATGAAGGTCCTCGACCGCCTCAGCTCCCCGCGGCCGCAAGCGCCCTAGCCACATCGTCCGCCAAGTCGTCCGCGTCCTCGAGCCCGATCGATAGCCGTACCGTCCCCGGTGTGATTGCCGAGAGGCGCGCCTGCTCGGCCGTGAGATCCCCGCCGCTCATCATCTGAGGGGCGACGACCAGCGACTCCGTCGAGCCGAGGCTCGGCGTGAGGGCGAACAGCTCGAGCGCATCGACGAAGCGCGCCGCGGCCTCGGACCCTCCGCGTAGATCGAACGCGACGATGGTGCCGAAGTCCTGCATCTGCGCCCGTGCCAGGGCATGCTGCGGATGGGAGGGGAGTCCGGGATAGTGCACACGCTCCACCGCCTGATGTCCCGCCAGAAGCTCCGCGATGCGCTGGGCCGTCGCGCTCTGCGCCCGGTAGCGCACGAAGTAGGTCTTCAGTCCGCGCTGGATGAGAAAGGCGGCGTGCGGATCGAGCACGCCGCCCAGCACGCCGAAGTCCGCGCGGAGGCTGCGGATGATATCGCCCGAGGCGATCACCGCGCCTCCCATCACGTCGCCTGCGCCGGAGGCGTACTTGGTCAGGCTGTGAACGAACACGTCGATGTCGTACCCGCCGTGTTGATGCAGTCCGGCGAACGTGTTGTCGAGCACCGTGAGCGCGCCGTGCGCGCGCGCGAGGCGCGTGAGCGACGGGATGTCCGCGACCTTGGTGACCGGATTGGTCGGGCTCTCGAAGAGAACGAGCCGGGTGCGCTGCGAGGCGAGCGAGCGCTCCACCCCGGCGAGGTCCTCGATCGAGAGCATCGTGTGCGTGACGCCGAACCGGCCGAGCAGTCGGCGGATGAGATAGCGCGTCGGGTTGTAGGTCTCGACGAAGCAGACGATGTGATCGCCCTGCTGAGTGAGCGCGAGCAGCAGGTGCGCGATGGCCGCGACGCCGGAGCCGGTCGCGAGGCAGTCCTCCCGGCCCTGCAGCTCGGCGAGCGTCTGCTCCAACTGGCGCGTCGTCGGATTCGAGGCGCGAGTGTAAAAGAACCCGCGACGCGCTCCGTGCAGGTACTCGAGGGTCTGCTCGAGGGTCTCGAACTCGAATTTCACCGTCTGATAGATCGGCGCGACGACCGGATGGTTGTCGAGCGCCAGCTCCACGCGAGGCGGATGGTTCACGCGGGTCTCTTTTTTCATGGCGTTCGGGCTCGAGCTGGCTTTCGGGTTGAGGCTGGGGCTGGGGTTGGGGTTGGAACCGCGGACCGGGCTCGCGCCGCGAGTCAGCCGTGGCGCACGAGCCGCTCGGCGAAGCGCCTCAAGCGCTCGGCGGCTCCATCGAGCGTCTCGTCGCGCTTGGCGATGCAGAGCCTCACGACGGTGAGCGGCGGCGGGCTTTCGTAGAACGGTGACAGGGGAATGGTCGCAACGCCCGCCTCGGTCAGCAGCCGCTCCGCGAACACGAGGTCCCCGGGCGGCGCGAGATCGCCGAAGTCGAGCAGCTGAAAGAACGTGCCTCGCGCCGGCGGCAGCGCAAAGCCGGAGTTCGCGAGCGCCGCGCGCACGCGGTCGCGCTTCGCCTGGAAGAACGCGGCGAGGCCGTCGCCGATGCTCGGCTTCTCGGCGAGATAGGCGGCGATCGCGTGCTGAAGCGGATGCGCGATGCTGAAGGTGTTGAACTGGTGCACCTTGCGCAGCTCCGCGGTGAGCGGCGCCGGCGCGACCGCGTAGCCGACGCGCAGCCCCGTCGCGTGGAGCGTCTTGCCGAAGGAAAAAACGGCGAAGCTCCGCTCCGCGAGCTCGGGATGCAGGAGCACGGAGGCGTGCTTGCGCCCGTCGTAGACGACGTGCTCGTACACCTCGTCCGACAGCACCACCACGTTGCGGCCGCGGATCGCGGCCGCAAGCTGATCGAGATCCTCCGCCGTCACCGTCGTGCAAGCGGGGTTGTGCGGGCTGTTGATCAGCACGAGGCGCGTGCGCTCGGTCAGCGCGCGCCGCACCCGGCTCCAGTCGTACGCAAAGTCCGGCAGCGTGAGCGGCAGGCGGATGCAGCGAGCTCCGGCGAGTCGCACGGCCGGCTCGTACGAGTCGTAAGCTGGATCGAACGCGATGACCTCATCGCCGCTTCCGGCGACCGCCTGGATGATCGAGTAGATTGCC
>JASHSR010000456.1 GCA_030038645.1 Gammaproteobacteria bacterium | reverse complement strand
GCGCGCGCAGGTGGAGGAGCTCACCGGGCGCATCGAGGCTCGCGAGGCGGAAGCGCACGCGAGCCATGCTCGCGACCGCTCTCTCGAGGCGAGGCTCGGCGAGCGCGAGCGGGCGCTCGGGCTCGCCGAGGAGCGGCTCAACGTGCTGCAGCAGCAGGCATCCGCCCAACTCGAGGCCCTGCAATCGGTCGAGGGGCGCCACGGCGTGCTCGATTCGCTGCTCCGCAGCCTCGACAGCGAGGTTTCCCGGCGAGACTCGCGGGTCGAGGCGCTGCAGCGCGAGCTGCAAGGGGCCCGCGAGGCCGAGCGGCGTCGCATCGGAGAGCTCGAGGCGGAGCTTGCCGGTGCGCGCTCGCAGCTGGCCGAGCGAGCGGCCGTGTTGCAGCAAGCCGAGGCGCGCCATGCGGAGCGGAGCGCGCTGCTCGAGGCCGGTGCCGCCCGGCTGCGGGAGCTCGAGGCCCACGCCGCCGACCAGGCTCACTCCTTCGAGGACCTCCGGGGCGAGCTGCGCGCGAGCGAGGAGCGCCTCGAGGCGGCCGAAGGCGACGTGCACGCCGCCGAGGAGAGCCTCCACCAGCTCGAGGGCGAGATCCGGGCCAAGGATGCGCGGATCGCGGAGCTCACGAAGCTGAACGACGACTGGCGCGCCACTCTCGAGGAGGCGCGGCGGTCGCTCGATGAGCGGGACGCCCTCATCCGGCGGCTCGAGGCGGAGACGGCGCGGAGCACGGCGCTGCTCGACAGCATCCAGCACAGCATACGGCTACCGGACGAGACGGGCGCCGGCGGCGACCTCGTCGCGGAAGGCGCAACGCGCCTGCTCATCCGCGCGGAGGGCGACAGTGAGGTGGTCCACGTGCTCGGCCGCAGGACGAGCATCGGGCGCACGCCCGACAACGACATTCAGATCGACACCAAGTTCGTGAGCCGGCACCACGCGATGATCCTGGTCGGCCCCCTTCAAACCGTCGTCGAGGATCTCAACAGCACGAACGGCGTGCTCGTGAACGGCCGGCGCGTCACGCGCCAGAGCCTGAAGGACGGCGATGCGGTCATGCTCGGCAAGACGCAGTTCCGTTTCGCGGTGCGCCCGCCGGGCGAGCGCCGGACGGCGCAAGCGCAATAGCGCCCGGTAAGGGCCGGCCGGCGGCGCGTCGCGAGTGGCGCCGGCGGCGCGGCTGGAGCCGCTCCGCTCGCGACTTCCCGCGCCCGCTTGCGGGAGGAATACGCTAAGCTTCCGGCCTTCCCTCGACGCCTCGGAAGCCCCACTTTGGCCAGTCCCTACATCGAGCGCATCCTCAAGTCCCGAGTGTACGACGTGGCGA
Source organism: Gammaproteobacteria bacterium (assembly GCA_030038645.1). Taxonomy (GTDB): domain Bacteria; phylum Pseudomonadota; class Gammaproteobacteria; order Steroidobacterales; family Steroidobacteraceae; genus JASHUC01. The sequence continues at coordinate 7,593 of JASHSR010000456.1, read as the reverse complement.
TCGAGTCGCCGCTCGAGGAGGCGCCGCGGCTGTCGCAGCGCCTCGGCGCCCACGTCCTGCTCAAGCGCGAGGACTTGCAGCCCGTCTTCTCCTTCAAGCTGCGCGGCGCCTACAACAAGATCGCCCATCTATCGGATGCCGTGGCGCAGCGCGGCGTGATCTGCGCCTCGGCGGGCAATCACGCGCAGGGCGTTGCGCTCGCGGCGCGCCGCCGCGGCGTTCCGGCCGTGATCGTGATGCCGCAGACGACGCCACAAATCAAGGTGGACGCGGTCGTCGGCCTCGGCGGCGACGCCGTGCTGCACGGCGACGATTACGACAGCGCCTTCGAGCGCGCGCTCGAGCTCGCACGGGAGCGCAACCTCGCGTTCGTCCACGCCTTCGACGATCCCGACGTGATCGCGGGCCAGGGCACCGTCGGCGTGGAGATCGCGCGGCAGACCGGCGGCGAGATCGACGCCGTCTTCGTGCCCGTCGGCGGCGGCAGCCTCATCGCGGGCATCGCGGTCTACATCAAATATCTCTATCCGCGTGTGCGCGTGATCGGCGTCGAGCCGGAGGACGCGAACGCCATGTATGAGTCTTTGCAGGCGGGCCGGCGGGTGATCCTCGATCACGTGGGGATCTTCGCGGACGGCGTCGCCGTCAAGCGCGTCGGCGAGGAGACCTTCGCGCTCGCGCGCACCACCGTTGATGAGATCGTGCTCGTCAACACCGATGAGATCTGCGCCGCGATCCAGGACGTGTTCGAGGACACGCGCTCGATCGTCGAGCCCGCCGGCGCGCTCGCCGTGGCGGGCATCAAGAAGTGCGCCTCCCGCGAGAGCTGGCGGAGCAAGCGGTTCGTCGCCGTGAACAGCGGGGCGAACATCAACTTCGACCGCCTGCGCCACGTCGCGGAGCGCGCGGATCTCGGGGCGGGACGCGAGTCGCTCCTCGCGGTCGAGATTCCGGAGCGGCCGGGAAGCTTCCTCAAATTCTGCCAGGCGCTCGGCCGGCGCAGCGTCACGGAGTTCAACTACCGCTACGAGAGTTCCGCGCGCGCCCAGATCTTCGTGGCGTTCGGCCTCACGCAGGGCCGCTCGGAGCGCGAAAGCGTCGTGCGCCAGCTGCGCGAGGACGGCTACACCGTCCACGACATGACGGACAACGAGGTGGCGAAGCTGCACGTGCGCTACATGGTCGGCGGCCACGCGCGCGGCATCGCGGACGAGCTGCTCTACCGGTTCGAGTTCCCCGAGCGCCCCGGCGCGCTACTGAAGTTCCTCGAGGCCGTCGGAGCGCGCTGGAACATCACGCTGTTCCACTATCGCAATCACGGGTCGGACTACGGGCGGGTGCTCGCCGGCGTTCAGGTGGCGCCGGCCGAGCGGAGCGCGTTCGTGCAGCATCTCAACGATCTGCACTATCCGTACGTCGAGGAGACGGGCAACCCGGCCTATCGGATGTTTCTCGGCGCCTGAGGCGCGGCGCCGGCCGCAGGCCGCAGGCTCTCGGGGAACAGGGCGATGATCGAGCGCACGGCGTCGGCGAGCTGGTCGTGGGCCACAGGCAGCATCGAGTCCCGGCGCGAGGCGACGGCCTCGCTCATGGCGCTCGCCGCGACGCGCGCCCGGGCGAGCAGCGGATCGATCCTCGTCTTGAACGGCGACGGCTGATCCCCGAGCCCCTGCTCGAGCGCCGTCATCCCGGCCTCGAACTCGTTCGACTCCGCGGGCAGCTGATCATAGCGCCCGGCCGCGATGAGCCGGCCCGTGTTCTCGACGACTTGGCTCATGACGCTGAGGCCGACACGGATCGACTCGGGGGCTCTGAACGCCGACTGCGCGCACACCGCGGCGGCGAGCAGCAATCCGGCGGCGGCGAGCAGGCTGGCAACGCAGGCCGAGCGGCGCATCCCGAGCCTCCCCCGGTGTCCCTACGCGACGAGCCGCATCGCAACGGGATGACGGTAGCGGACGCCCTCGCTCGCCTTGATGGCCGCGACGATGGTCATGCCGAGCCAGTACAGAGCGAGCGCGACGAACAGCGGGATGCCGACGAGGAGCCACGTGAGTCCGTAGCAGACGACCGCGCCGAAGGCGACCGTGATGTTGAAGTTGAGCGCCTCGCGCGCCTGTCCAGCGACGAACGGCGACCGCTCGCGCCGCGCCAGCCAGACGATGAGCGGGCCGATGACGTTGCCGAGGGGTACGACCAAGCCGGCGAGCGCGGACAGATGCGCGAGCATTCCCCAGGTGCGCTCGTCGGCGGTGATCGCGTCTCTGCCAGGCTCGAAGGCCATGTCGGCCGTCATTCAGGATCTCCTAGCCGCACCGAGATACTCTAACATGCCGGATCCGGCGCCCCGTCCGGCAAAGGGACAGATTGTGAGATCCGGCTCGTTTCCTCGCGAACCCGCCTCCTCTCCGCGCGGCTCGCTCGGCGCGGCGGCGGAGCTCGCCGCCTACGCCGGCCTCGTTCCGTTCGTTGCCTGTCCGATCGCGATCGCCTTCCTTCCGGGCTATGAGCTGCGGCTGCTCGCGCAGCAGGTCGCGCTCGCGTACGGCGCGGCGGTGCTCGCGTCCCTCGGCGCGATCCACTGGGGTCTCGCCCTCGCAGGCCGGCTCAGGTGGACGGCCGGGCGCATCGTCGGCGCGACCCTGCCGGGGGTGTGCGGCGCCGCGAGCGTGATACTCAGCGGGCAGCGCGGGCTCGCGCTGCTCGTCGTCTCGCTCGGCATATTCTGGCTCTACGAGCACCGCGCGATCGGCGAGGAGCTGCCGGAGGATTATTTGAGGCTCCGGCGCACCCTCACGGTGGCGGGCTGCTGCCTGCTCGCCATCACGATGATCCTGTCCGATTCCGCCGGGCTCGCCTAGGCGCGATGGCGCCCGAGTCCTTCGGGCGCGAGGCGATGTCGCGGCCGCCCCGCGCAAGGCCGGGCCGCCGCGACACCTATGCACCGGCGAGGCACGGGACTTGCTGTGCTAGAGCGGCCTGCCGGGAACGATGCGGCGGGCCGGCGCCGGGAAGCGCGAGCGCCGCTCGAGGTACACGATGGCAGCCGGGACACACGGCGGCGAGACCGGAATTGCGCCGGACTTTCACCTGCTCGCGGAGACCTTGCAGCAGATCGTTTGGGTGCACGGGAGCGACGGAGCTCCGGAGTTCACCAATCGGCGCGGGCTCGCCTACACGGGGCTCGCGCTGGCCGATCTTGCGTCCGCAAAGCTCGGCGCGCGGCTGCTGCATCCGCGCGACCGCCGGCGCGTGCGGAGCGCTTGGCGCGCTGCGATGGCGCAACAGACCGGCTTCAGCCTCGAGGCGCGGCTGCGCCGCCACGACGGGGTCTATCACTGGCATCTCATCCAGGCGCACCCCGTGCGCGACGAGAGCGGAGCCATCGCCAAGTGGATGGGCACGGCGACCGACGTGCACGGCGTGCGGGAGAGCAACGAGCGCAGCGCGTTCCTGCTCGCGCTGTCCACGGAGCTCGCGCGCATCGGGGATCCCCAGGATCTCGTCTGCAGCGCCATGGTCCGCTTGCGCGAGCGATTGCATGCGACACGGGCGACGCTCGCCGAGCTCGATCACGACGAGCACGCGGCGATCCTCCTGACCCAGAACGGAGATGCCTCGCGGATCGAGATCTCGACCCTGCCGCTCGAATCCTTCGGCTTGCTCGCGCTCGCGTCGCGGCACGGCGTGACGACGGTCGTCCACGACACGCGGCGCGACGGCCGCTCGGCCCACCTCTACGCGAGCGAATTCGGCCCGCGCGGAATCGGCGCCCTCATCTCCGTGCCGTTGCGGCGCGGCGGGCGGCCGGTTGCGCTGCTCTCCATCGTCTCGGCGCAGCCGCGCCGCTGGTCCTCATCGGAGGTCGAGCTCTCCGAGCGGGTGGCGGACATCGTCTGGCCCGCGTTCGAGAAGGCGCGCGCGGACCGCGCGCTCGCCGCGAGCGAGGAGCGGCTGCGGCTCGCGCAGACGGTGGCGCGCGTCGGCGCATGGGAGTGGGACCCCGAAACCGATCAGTGCTTCCTCTCGCCGGAGTGCCACGAGCTGTTCGGCCTCGAGCCCGGCGGCCCGCGCAATCTCGGCGAGCTGCTCGCGCGCATCGAGGAGCAGGACGTGCCGGCGGTCAAGACCGCCCTGGACACGTGCCGGCACTCCGGCGTCCGCGAGTTCGAGTATCGCTACGACCATCCGGCTCGAGGCCAGCGGTGGATCCACTCCAAGGCGGGCAGCGTGCTGCACGCGGACCGGTCCCGCATCGTCGGCATTCACCTCGACGTGACCGACCGCAGGCATGCGGAGGAGGCGCTGCAGGAGGTCAATCAGCGCAAGGACGAGTTCCTCGCGATGCTCGCGCACGAGCTGCGCAACCCGCTCGCTCCCATTCGCAATGCCGCGCAGATCCTGCGGCTGCACGCGAAGGGCAACCCCAAGCTGGAATGGGCGCGCGCCGTCATCGAGCGCCAGTCGCGGCATCTGACGCGGCTGGTCGACGACCTGCTCGACGTGTCGCGCATCGTGCGCGGCCAGATCACGCTCGAGAAATCGCCGGTGGACCTGGCCGACGTGGTGCGCCACGCGCTCGAGACGAGCCGTCCGCTCGTGCGCGAGCGCAAGCACCAGCTCACCGTGAGCCTGCCCGCGGATCCGCTGCCGCTCGATGCGGATTTGACGCGCCTCGCGCAAGTGGTCGCCAACCTGCTCATCAACGCGGCGAAATACACGCCCGAGGGCGGGCGCATCCGGCTCGAGGCCGAGCCGCGGGATGGAGCCGTCGAGCTGCGCGTCCGCGACACCGGCATGGGCATCGCGCCGAGCCTGCTGCCTCACGTGTTCGATCTGTTCACGCAGGGAGCGCGCACGCTCGATCGGGCGCAGGGCGGGCTCGGCATCGGACTCACCCTCGTGAAGAAGATCATCGAGATGCACGGCGGCGCGGTCGAGGCGCGGAGCGCGGGCCCCGGACAGGGAAGCGAGTTCGTCGTGCGCCTGCCGTTGCTGCGCGGCAGATCGGCCGCGCGACTCGAGCCCGAGGCGCCGTCGTCCGGCGCCGAGCGCGCCTCCCGAGCGCGCGTGCTCGTCGTTGACGACAACGTCGATGCGGCCGAGAGCATCGCCATGCTGCTCGCGCTGGAAGGGCACGAGGTGCGCAGCGTGCATGCGGCCCACGATGCGCTCGAGGCGGCGAAATCGTTCCGGCCGCACGTCGTGCTGCTCGATATCGGTCTGCCCGGCATGGATGGCTACGAGGTGGCTCGGCAGCTGCGCTCGCAGCAGACGCTCGAGAGCATGCGGCTCGTCGCCATCACGGGCTACGGCCAGCAGTCGGACCGGGTGCGCGCGCGGGAGGCCGGATTCGATCAGCACCTCGTGAAGCCCGTCGATCCGGAGGCGCTGCACGCCGTGCTCGACTCGCTGCCGGTGACGGCGCGGCACTGACTCGGCGCGGTCCTGACTCGGCGCGGCACGGCGCGCTCCAAGCCCCTGCTCGAGCCCAAACATCAGAGCCGGCTCCCAGCGAAGCGCAAGACCTCGCCTCGCGAGTGGTCCTTTACCCGATGACTGGATGGATGTACAGTCGGCCATGGCTCATCCGCTCAAAGGCCGCGGCGCGCTGTCCAATCCGGGCGGGCGGTTCTGCGAGCACACCACCGAGGCCGTCGATGACGGCTGGTACGCCGAGGAGGTGCCATCGAGCATCGCGACGAGCGTCGAGCCGGATCGCGCGCGCTCGATCATCAGCACCAACGACTCGCCTGACATCCCGTTCGAGCAGTCCATCAATCCTTATCGCGGATGCGAGCATGGATGCGCCTACTGCATGTCGGGAGACACGGCGATCCTCATGGCGGATGGGACCACGCGGCCGCTGGCCGAGCTCCGAACGGGTGACTCGATCTACGGTACGGTGCGGCAAGGCTGGTATCGAAGGTACGTCAAAACTCACGTGCTTGCGCATTGGAGCGTCATCGAGCCGGCGTACCGGATCACGCTTGCGGACCGTACGACGCTGGTCGCCGGCCCCCATCACCGGTTTCTCACGGAGCGCGGCTGGAAATTCGTGACCGGGACCGAGGATGGAAGGGCACGCCGGCCGCATCTCACGACGAGCGACATACTGATGGGCGCCGACGTCGTTTGGGCGGCGTCCAGGAAAGTTGCAGGCTACGGATACGTCGACTCGGCCATCACTCGCAAGCGCGACATCTCGGGGCAAGCCCTGAAGAGCGAGGCCCGACTGGGTGTCGCCGGGATTGAGCCACTGAACCGGGCGATGCGGCTATACGACATCGCGACCGGGACCGAGGACTTCATCGCGAACGGGATCGTGAGCCACAACTGCTACGCCCGGCCGAGCCACGCCTATCTCGGGCTCTCGTCGGGGCTCGACTTCGAGACTCGCCTCTTTTACAAGGCCGATGCGGCCCGACTGCTCACGGCGGAGCTCGCAAAGCCCGGCTACGTGTGCAAGCCGATCGTCCTCGGCGCGAATACGGATCCCTACCAGCCGATCGAGAAGCGGCTGCAGGTGACGCGGTCGATTCTCGATGTGCTGGGAGGATGCCGGCATCCCGTGTCGATCGTCACGAAGGGGACCTTGATCCTCCGCGACCTCGACGTTCTCGCAGACATGGCCCGCGACGGACTGGCGAGCGTCGCGGTGAGCGTCACGACGCTCGATGCGGAGCTCAAGCGGAAGCTCGAGCCTCGTGCCGCGGCGCCGCAGGCGCGACTCGCCGTGGTGCGACGGCTCGCGGCCGCCGGAATTCCAGTCGGTGTTCTCGTTGCGCCCGTCATTCCGGCGATCACCGATTACGAGCTGGAGAGCATCGTCGAGGCCGCGGCGGCGGCGGGCGCACGCAGCGCAGGCTACGTCCTGCTGCGGCTGCCCCACGATCTCAGCGCGCTGTTCCGCGAGTGGCTCGCGGAGCACTATCCCGAGCGGGCGCAGCACGTCATGTCGCTGGTGAGCGCGCTGCGCGGCGGCCGCGACAACGACCCTCGATTCGGCACTCGCATGCGGGGGACGGGTCCCCTCGCCGAGCTGCTGCGCGCGCGATTTCAGCTCGCTTGCCGGCGCTGCGGGATCGGGGGCGCGCGCAGCCCGCCGCTGGTGACGACGCTGTTCCGGCCACCCGGCTCGGGTCAGCTAGAGCTCGTTATTTAACCGTAACGCATAACCGTAGCGCGGCACACGGACGGAACAAGCCCGACCAGCTCGGGTCTACGTCCCAGGAAGGCGCGCCGGTGGCATACTGCTGCGGCTTCCCGAGCCTTACGCCCGCCCGGGCATGAGGCCTGCTAAGCCCGAGGCTCTGAGTGGCATCTCGAGGTTGCGGTATGCGGACGCAGCGGCTCGTCCTCGTCGAGGCTTGTGCGATCGCGCTGCTGGGCGGTTGCGCGACTCCGGCCCCTGCGCCGCACGTGCCGTCATCCGGCGCTAGCGCGTCGTCTTCGGGCGGGGCCATCGCGAGATCGAGTCCGCAGCCCGCCGGCCGCGGCGCCGCGGTGTCTTCGCCGGGTGCCGCGACTCCGACGCCGGCCGGGACTGGTGGGCCGGGCGGAGGAGCGGGGGCGGGTGGAGCGGCCTCGCTC